>JAFZRM010000143.1 GCA_017619885.1 Clostridia bacterium
CACCCGCGCGCTTACCTTTTATTCTTTACCGTTTGTTCGGTGAAGTCTTTAGGCGGCGGGTCGTCGAGGGCGCCGACCCCTACGGCTGCCGCGGCCCCCTCATTCGCAGAATGACGGGAGGGGAACAGGGGGTTTGGGGGTCAATGAGGGGTGGGAACCCCCAAGATTGTCGCGCAGCGACTCCTTTAAATCAGCTGCGATTCCGTGAGCGCTCTGATATCTTTCAGCGCTCTTTCGGCGTAGTATTCGTATCTTTTTCTTTTCCCGCCGCGGACCTTTTCTGTTATCGGCGCTATTATGCCGAAATTCGCGTTCATCGGCTGGAAGTCCTTCGTCTCGGCACAGGAAACGTATTTCGCCATTGCGCCGAGCTCTGTCGTATCCGGGAATATCAGCAGTCCTTCACCGAGCGCTCGTTTTGCGGCGTTGACGCCGGCGACGAATCCGGAACCGGTCGACTCGATATATCCCTCGACGCCGGTCATCTGCCCGGCAAAATACAGTCCGGGGCGCGACAGGACGCCGTAGTCCGCTCCGAGAAATCCGGGAGAGTTTATATAAGTATTCCTGTGCATCACGCCGTATCTGAGAAATTCTGCGTTCTGCAGGCCCGGGATCATCCCGAACACGCGGCGCTGCTCCGGGAAAGTCAGATTCGTCTGGAAACCGACGAGATTGAACATCGTCTTTTCCCTGTTCTCCGCTCTCAGCTGGACCGCCGCGTATGGCTCGGCGCCGGTGCGCGGGTCGGTCAGGCCGACGGGCTTCAGCGGTCCGTAGCGCAGCGTATCGAATCCGCGAGACGCCATGACCTCCACGGGCATACAGCCCTCGAACACCTTCGGATCCTTTTCGAATCCGTGCAGCGGCGCCCTTTCCGCCGATATCAAGGCTTCGTAAAACGCCTTATACGTTTCCTCGTCCATCGGGCAGTTTATATACGCCGCCTCGCCTTTGTCGTACCTCGACTGGTAAAAGCAGACGCTCATATCAACGCTGTCCGCGGAGACTATCGGCGCCGCGGCGTCATAGAAATGAAGCTGTCTGTCGCCGGTCAGCTTCGCTATTTCAGCCGATAACGCGTCGGAGGTCAGCGGACCGGTGGCGATCACGGTGATCCCCTCGGGGATCCGCGTAACCTCGCCCTCGATTACCTCAATTCTTTCGTCGTTTCTGATCTTATCCGTGATATACGACGAGAAAAGTTCCCTGTCGACCGCGAGCGCGCCGCCGGCTTCCACGCGGCTTCTGTCGGCCGCCTCCATTATAAGCGAGCCGCAGACGCGCAGTTCTTCTTTGAGCAGGCCTATCGCGTTAGTTATCTGCGCGGCGCGCAGCGAATTCGAACAGACGAGCTCGGCGAAATTCGGCGATCTGTGAGCGGGCGTATACTTTACCGGCTTCATCTCGTACAGTCTTACGCCGACGCCGCGGCGGGATATCTGATACGCCGCCTCGCATCCGGCGAGCCCCGCGCCGACGACATTCACTGTTTCGCTCATCCGAAATATTTCCTTATCCGCTCGGCGGCCTCCGCGGTCTTTTCGTGCGTATTGAACGACGTGAGACGGAAATATCCTTTTCCGCAGGCTCCGAAACCCTCTCCCGGCGTGCCGACGACGCGGCATTTATCGAGCAGAAGATCAAAGAACTCCCACGATCCGAGCCCGTCCGGGCATCTCATCCAGATATACGGCGAGTTGACGCCGCCGGTGTAGTAGATACCGAGCGCGTCGAGGCATCCGCCGATCATCTGAGCGTTCTTTCTGTAATAACCGATATTCTCCGCGGTCTGCGTCATGCCCTCGGGCAGCAGCGCCGCCTCCGCGCCGCGCTGAATAATATACGGCGTGCCGTTGTATCTCGTCGACTGGCGGCGCAGCCACATATCCGCGAGTTTCTTTCCGTTAACGTACAGCTCGTCGGGCAGTACGCACCACCCGCATCTCTCGCCGGTGAATCCCGCGTTTTTTGAAAAACTGCAGAATTCGATGCAGCAGTATCTGCTGCCTTCGATCTCGTATATCGAGCGGGCGAGGCGAGTATCGGTGACGAACGCCTCGTACGCCGCGTCGTACAGTATCAGCGCGCCGTGCGAGTTCGCGTATCCTACCCATTCTTTAAGCGCTTCTCTCGTATACGCCGCGCCGGTCGGGTTGTTCGGCGAGCAGATGTATATCAGATCCGCGTCGACGGTCTCGTCCGGCATCGGCAGAAATCCGTTCTCACGGTTTGCCTGCGCGTATATGACTTTTCTGCCGCACATCACGTTCGTATCGACGTAAACGGGATACACGGGATCCGGCACGAGCACGGTGTTGTCGCGGTCGAACAGATCGAGTATGTTTCCTATGTCGCTTTTCGCGCCGTCAGAGACGTAGATCTCGTGCACGGCGACTTTTGTGCCGCGGCGGGCGTAATAGCCCGAGATCGCCTCGCGCAGGAAGTCGAAGCCCTCGTACGGGCCGTAGCCGCGGAAGCCTTCGACGGTCAGCTGTTCGTCGCACGCCGCTTTCATAGCCTGCACGCACGCGGCGGGCAGCGGGCGCGTCACGTCGCCGATGCCGAGCTTGATTATATCGGCGTCGTGATGCTTTTCTTTATATTCTGCGGTCCTGACAGCCACGGTGTGGAACAGATAGCTGTCCTTCAGATCGTCGTAATAACCGTTTAATTTCATTTTATTCTCCGTAGTAAACGCCGTCGGCGACGGTGACCGCCTCGCCGGTCATATAAACCGTTTCCTCTGTATATTCGATCGTGAGCACGCCGCCGCGCATTATCACGGCGACCGGGTCTCCCTCGTCGAAGTATCCGAGCCTGACGGCGGCGGACACCGCGGCGCAGGCGCCTGTGCCGCAGGCGAACGTCTCGCCCGAGCCGCGCTCCCATACGCGCATCAGCAGTTCTCTGTCGCCGATCACTTTAACGAATTCCGTATTGACTCCCTGCGGGAACAGCGGATCGTGCTCGAACAGCGGGCCGATCTTTTCCAGATCCAGCGAGTGAGGGTCTTCGCAGAACACTACGCAGTGCGGGCTTCCCATCGAAACGAGGCTGACCTCATATTCGCCCCCCGCGACGTGCACGGTCTGTCCTATACATTCGCCGTCGTATTCCGCCGGTATCGCCGCGCAGTCGAAGACCGCCGCGCCCATATCGACCGTGGCGCCCGACGCCTTGCCGTTTTCCGCTTTCATCTTAAGATACTTTATGCCCGACAGAGTCTCAACGCTTATTTCGTCTTTGCCGCACACGCGGTCGTACAAGTATTTGCCGACGCAGCGGATCGCGTTGCCGCACATCCTTCCCTCGCTGCCGTCGGCGTTGAACATACGCATGAACGCGTCGGCTTTATCCGACGGGCAGATCAGCACGAGGCCGTCGCCGCCGACGCCCTTGCGTCTGTCCGAGATCTTAACGGAAAGACCGTTCGGGTCGGCGGGGATATTCCCGTCGAGGCAGTCGACGTAAACGTAGTCGTTGCCGCAGCCGTGCATTTTCGTGAATTTTATCATTTGTTCTCCTTTTGCGCGCTCTGTGACAAAAGATCCCTCATATCGTAATAGCCCGCGGGCTTTCCGATCATGAACGAAGCCGCGCGAAGCGCCCCCTGCGCGAACAGCTCTCTGCCCTCGGCGACGTGCTTTATGCTGAGCCTTTCGCCGTTGCCGAAGAATATGACCTCGTGCTCGCCCGTGTCGGTGCCGCCCCTGACGCTGTGTATGCCGATCTCGCTGTCCGGGCGCTTCTGCGAGCGCTGCGTGCGGTCGGATACGTGCGTCATCTCGCCTGCCGCCTCCTCGATCGACGAAGCGATCATCAGCGCGGTGCCGGACGGCGCGTCGAGTTTGTTCCTGTGATGCGTCTCGATTATCTCTATATCGAACCCGCCGAGCATCGACGCCGCTTCCGCGGCGAGACGGCAGAGCACGTTCACGGCGACGCTCATGTTGCCGGATTTGAACACGGCGACTTTTTTTGCCGCATCGCGGATCTGCTTCAGTTCCTCCTCCGTATGGCCGGTCGTGGCGATGACGGCGGGGATGCCGTTCTTCTCCGCGTATTCAAGCACGTTTTTAGTATAATCGTGCGAGGAAAAATCGACTATGACGTCGCATTTTTCGAGCACGAAAGAAATGTCGTTGTACACTCCGTCGGATATGGCGGAATCAACTCTCGCCGCTATCCTGTGCTCCGCTCCGCACGCGGCGGAAACGGCGCGTCCCATCCTTCCGTTGGCGCCGACGAGCAGTATACGTATCATTTCAGTCTTCCTCCGTATGAGTCAAGCACTTTTTTCAGCTTTTCGTTCTCCGCGTCGGTCATCGTGCACAGTGGCAGACGCAGTTCGTCCGCGCACATGCCGAGCATCGCCATCGCGGATTTCACCGGAATCGGGTTCACGGTCATGAACAGCGCGTTGATGATATCGAGATAATCGAGCTGCAGCTGTGCGCCGCGCGCAAAGTCGCCGTCAAGGCACGCCTTCGCCATCTCGTGCGTGACGGCCGGGGCGATATTGGCGAGTACGGATATGACGCCTTTCGCGCCGAGGCTCATCATCGGCACGATCTGGTCGTCGTTGCCGGAATAGATATCTATCACGTCGCCGACGGCGTGGCAGAGCTTGACGATGAACGACAGATCGCCGCAAGCCTCTTTCGTGGCTATTATGTTCGGGTGCTGTGCGAGCTCCCTGTACGCGTCGATGCCGATCGCGCAGCCGGTGCGCGACGGGACGTTATACAGGATCACCGGCCTTGTCACGTTGTCCGCGATCTTCGAGAAATACTGTACGAGACCTCTCTGAGACGCCTTGTTGTAGTAAGGCGTGACGTGCAGCAGCGCGTCGGCGCCGACCTCGCAGGCGTGAAGCGAAAGATCGACCGCGTAGGCGTAGTCGTTCGAACCCGTTCCAGCGATGACGGGAACGCGTTTGGCCGTTCTCTGCACGGTATATTTTATGACTTCCCGGTGTTCTTCGTCGGTAAGGGTGGAAGCCTCTCCCGTTGTTCCGCAGACGACGAGCGCGTCGATGCCCGCCGCTATCTGACCGTCAATGATGTCCCCGAGCGCGTCGTAGTCCACCTCTCCGTTACGGAACGGGGTGACTATCGCAGTGGCCGCGCCGGTAAAAACAGGTTCTTTTCCTTTCATTTTTTTATCTCCGGTTTCTTAAAATATTGCGATAATATGTATTATATACTTTCTTTTTGAAAAAAGCAAGTGTGACGCCGCTGAAATAATGAAAATTTTGTGGCATCGGTATTGATTTTTTTGTGCGTATCGCCGAATTTGAAAAATATCCTTGACAAAACGCGAAAAGCGTGATATACTTACCGAAAATGCAACGATGGAAACAAAGACCCGTAAAGCCTTATCCAGAGAGACGCGCCGCGGCTGGAAGCGCGTTATAAGGCAGGCGTCCCGTCATTCCGGAGCAGCGCACGTGAACGCGTCCGTCATTAGCGTGCGACGGCACTCCCCGTCAGGAGAAACGAGGCGCGGATATCCGCGCGAATTCAGGTGGTACCACGGTCTATCCCGTCCTGATCAGGACGGGATATTATTTTTTTATCAAAGGAGAATCCCCATGAAAGAGCTTGCCAAAAATTTCGATCCGAGATCCGTGGAAAAACGGATCTACGGCACATGGCGTGAAAAGGGTTATTTCAAGCCGGACGACGACAGAAAGAAAGAGACTTTCACGATAGTCATCCCGCCTCCCAACGTCACGGGTCAGCTCCATATGGGTCACGCGCTCGACGAGACCCTTCAGGACATTCTGATCCGCTATAAGAGAATGAAAGGTTACGCCGCGCTGTGGGTACCGGGTACGGACCACGCCGGCATCGCGACGCAGATAAAGGTCGAGGAAAACCTCCGCGTCAACGAAGGTCTGACGAGATACGACCTCGGCAGAGACAAGTTTCTCGAGCGCGTCTGGGCGTGGAAGAACAAATACGGCTCCCGCATAATCGAACAGCTCGAGACGCTCGGCTCGTCCTGCGACTGGGACAGATTGCGCTTCACGATGGACGACGGACTTTCCGCCGCCGTGCGCGAGGTGTTCACCAATCTTTATGAAAAAGGTCTCATTTACAGAGGCTACCGCATAATCAACTGGTGTCCGCACTGCCGCACCGCGCTGTCGGACGCCGAGGTCGAATACGCCGAGGATCCCGGGCATTTCTGGTATATCAGATACCCCGTGAAGGACAGCGACGAATTCGTGACCGTGGCGACGACGCGTCCGGAAACGATGCTCGGCGACACCGCCGTCGCGGTGAATCCCGAGGACGACAGATACGCGCATCTCGTGGGCAAAACGCTCATCCTCCCGCTCGTCGGGCGTGAGATACCCGTCGTCGCCGACGATTACGTCGACCGCGAATTCGGGACCGGCTGCGTCAAGATCACGCCGGCGCACGACCCGAACGACTTCCTGGTGGGTCAGAGACACGATCTGCCCGTGATCCGCGTGATGAACGACGACGCTACGATCAGCGCCGAGGGCGGAAAATACGAGGGCATGGACAGATACGAGTGCAGGCGCGCGATCCTTGAGGATCTGAACGCCGGCGGATATCTTGTCAAGACCGAAGATCACGTCCACAACGTCGGCAAATGCTACCGCTGCGGCACGACCGTCGAGCCGCTGACGTCCGACCAGTGGTTCGTGAAGATGGGCCCGATGATACAGCCCGCGATCGACGCCGTCAAAGAGGGAAAGATAAAATTCGTGCCCGAGCGGTTCACGAAGACGTATATCAACTGGATGGAGAACCTGCACGACTGGTGCATAAGCCGTCAGCTCTGGTGGGGCCACCGCATACCGGCGTTCTACTGCGACGCATGCGGCGAGATGACCGTCTCACGTACCGATATAACGACCTGCCCGCACTGCGGCGCGCCGGTACGTCAGGATGAAGACGTGCTCGACACGTGGTTCTCGTCCGCACTGTGGCCGTTCTCAACGCTCGGCTGGCCGCAGGACACGGAAGATCTGAAGCGCTTCTTCCCGACGGACGTGCTCGTGACCGGATACGACATAATCTCGTTCTGGGTGTCGAGGATGATATTCTCGTCGATCGAGCAGACCGGAAAAGAGCCGTTCTCGACGGTGTTCATCCACGGTCTCGTGCGCGACGCGCTCGGAAGGAAGATGTCGAAGTCGCTCGGCAACGGCATCGACCCGACCGAGATAATCGAGAAATACGGCGCCGACGCGCTCCGCTTCGCGCTCGCGACCGGCAACTCGCCCGGCAACGAAATGCGCTTCTCCGACGAGAAGATCGAGGCGGCGAGGAACTTCACGAACAAGATCTGGAACGCGGCGAGATTCGTTCTGATGAACCTGACGACGGAGGATCTGAGCCTGCCCGGCGCGGACAAACTCCACGTCGAGGACAAATGGATCCTGTCGGTATATAACAGAGTCGTCTCCGAGGTGACCGCGAATACGGACAAATTCGAGATCGGCGTGGCGCTGTCGAAGCTGTACGATTTCGTCTGGGATATATTCTGCGACTGGTATATCGAGCTCATCAAGCCGAGACTGCTCTCGGACGACAAGGAAGACAGCGAAAACGCTCAGCGCGTGATACTTTACGTGCTCACCGGCACGCTGAAGATGCTTCATCCGTATATGCCTTTCGTAACCGAAGAACTGTATCAGGCGATCCCGCACGACACGGAAAGCATCATGATCTCGCGCTATCCCGAGCCCGATCCTTCGCTTTCGTTCCCCCTGGACGAACAGCACATGGCGGCGGTTATCGAGGCTATCCGCGCGATAAGGAACAGACGCGCGGAGATGAACGTCGCGCCGTCGAAAAAAGCGTCCGTGTTCATCGTGACCGAGAACAAAGACGCATTCAACGAACTGACGTCCGTGTTCTTCAAAAAATTAGCGTCGGCGTCTGACATGACCGTGACCGACGGCTAT
Source organism: Clostridia bacterium (assembly GCA_017619885.1). Lineage (GTDB taxonomy): Bacteria > Bacillota > Clostridia > Oscillospirales > CAG-272 > UBA1248. The sequence goes on from JAFZRM010000143.1 coordinate 7,952, forward strand.
TCCGACGAAGGCTCGGTCAGCATTATAACGCCGTCGGCGAGGATATATATCCCGCTCGGCGAGCTGGTCGACATGGAAGCGGAACGCAAACGCCTTGAAAAAGAAGCGGAAAAGATGAGGGAGGAGATCGGCCGCGTGGAAAAGAAGCTAGGCAACGAAGGCTTCGTGTCCAAAGCGCCCGCCGCCGTCATCGAGGGCGAACGCAAGAAACTCGCGGCGTATAAGGAAAAGCTCGCGGGAATAGAAGAAACGGTAAAGAAATTCAAATGATCCCCGGCGGTCCCGAGTAAAATCGGGATCGCTTTTTTTGTTCAAGGTGTCGCTACGGGAACCCCCACCGCTCTCGAGTTCGCGGCGGGGAACCCCGGCTCCCGCAGGCTAATAGCCTGAGGGGCCGCCGCGTGACCGTAGGGGTCGGCGCCCACGACGACCCGCCGTCAAAAGGTCCAAACCGACAAACGGTAAAGATGAAAAGGTAAGCGCGCGGGTGGTGGGGG
>JAFZRM010000144.1 GCA_017619885.1 Clostridia bacterium
ACGAATACGGCGGCAGGCTTGCGAAGGATACCGAGGAGATACCCGCGGACGATTCCTTCATCGCAGAGCACAGCGTGGCGCTGCTTCAGCGCGCGATGACGCGTCTGCTCTTGAACCGCAGCCGCGACGAGATGCTGAAGCAGGAGGCGCAGATGATGCGCCCGATCATGCGGCGCAAGATCGTTCCGGTCGGCGTCAAGGTCGTCACGGTGCTGAGGACGGTCATACACAAAAAGCGCGCGAAGTTCGAGGAGCTGTTCGACGGTTGCACGTCGCGCTCGGAGCTCGTCGCCACGTTCATGGCGGTGCTCGAGCTGCTCAAGGTCACGCGAATCAACGTGTCAGAACCCGACGAAAACGACGACATATATATTTCTCTCAACGAAAACTACGTAAAACCCGACAAAACGACGGAGGAGACAGATGGAAACTAAAGAACTCGCCGCCGCGATCGAGGCGATCCTTTTCGCGGCGGGGTATCCGATCGAGATAATCAAGCTGATGGAGACGCTCGGCTGTGAAAAAGATCAGTTTGAGGACGCGATAGGCATACTCGGCGAAAAATACGGCGTCGACAGCGGCGTTCGCCTCATATATCTTGACGGCAAATATCAGCTCTGCACGTCCGAAAAACAGCTCGATCGCGTGCGCGAAGCGCTCGGGATCCGCCGCGGCGGCAACCTGTCGCGCGCGTCGCTCGAGGTGCTCGCGGTGATCGCGTACAACCAGCCGACGACGAGATCGTTCATCGAGCAGGTGCGCGGCGTCGACTGCACTTATACCGTCTCTTCCCTGCTCGAGAAAGGGTTGATCGAGGTCTGCGGCAAGCTCGACGCGCCGGGCAGACCGTCGCTTTACAAGACTTCATCCGATTTTCTGCGCGTTTTCGGGCTCTCTTCCGTACACGATCTGCCTCCGTTCGAGGTATACGACGAGAACGGACAGGTCACGGTCAAGCCGTTATGACGGCGCTGTACATAATCGGCGGTATACTGCTCTTCATCCTGCTTCTGTGCCTCATCCCCGTGGGGATAAGGATCGTATACGACAGGGAATTCGCGCTGTCCGTAACGATAGGACCGGTGCGGAAACAGATCGTCCCGAAGAAGGAAAAAAAGATCAGGATATCCGACTACTCATACGAAAAGCTGCAGCGGCAAAAACGGCGTGAAGAAAAAAAAGCCGCCGCAAAAGCAAAAAAGAAGAAGAAAAAGGAAAAGAAAGGTTCTGCCGGCAAGCAGGAAAAGAAAGATTCCGTGCTTGTCGCCAGACTTAAAAATCCCGACACGGCGCCGGAGATGATCGAGCAGTTATACGATATGCTGTCGGTCATAGTCGAGAAATTCGCAGCCCGGCTTCACATCAAATTCTTCACCCTCGACGCGACGATCGGGTCCGACAACGCGGCTAAGACCGCGATACTCTACGGCGGGGCGTGTTCCGCCGCAGGGATGATCGCTTCCCTGCTCGCGCAGTACACGGACGCCAAAAACAAAAAGAACGGCATCAACATCGCGCCCGACTTTCTCGCCGAAAAAACGACCGTCTCAGCGGACGTGTCGGCGAAAGTCTACGTCGGCGGCGTATTCACGTACCTTTTTGAAATAAGAAAGATAATAAAACAATTACTGAATCTTCTGCAGGAGGACACCAGCAATGGCTGAAAACAAGAACTTCAACGAATCTCTGAAGACCGCGCTTGACAACCTTTCCGAGATAGCCGGAACGGATACGATCATAGGCGATCCTCTGACCACGCCGAACGGCACGACCATTATACCCGTTTCGAAGGTATCCGTCGGCTTCGCGACCGGCGGCTCCGATTTCATCGGCAAGCACTCAAAGGATACCAACATCGCGAACAGCTTTTCCGGCGCGGGCGGTGGCGGCATAACCGTCTCCCCGGTCGCTTTTCTCGTGATCTCGCCAGACGGCGACGCGAAGATACTTAACGTCAACAACCCGATGGACTCCAACGCCGATCTCGGAACGAGCGTCGTTTCCCTGCTCAACAAGACGCCCACGATCGTCGACAAGATAAAGACCATCTTCAAAAAGAACAAGGAAGCGGCTGAAAAAGAAAAAGAGGAAGAGGTCGAAGAATTAGATCTTTCCGAAATAATCGAAGAAGAGCCGAAAGAAGCAACAGACAAGGAATAAAACCGTAACCGGCGCATAGTATTTACCGGATAAATAAAAGCGAGGTGGATCATGCGCCGGATCATATCGGTCATTTTTGCCGCAGTCTTTTTGCTGCGCACTGCCGCCGCGGGCGCTTACGCCGCGGCGGAGCCCGCCGTTCACGCGCAGACGGCCGTGCTGATCGACGCCGCGACGGGTGAAGTGCTATATGGGCGCGGCGAGGACAGGCGGATGCAGCCCGCGAGCATGACGAAGATAATGACGGCGCTCGTGGTGCTCGATACTCTGCCGCTCGATCTTTCTGTGACGGTCACGCCTTCAGCCGTCGGTATCGAGGGCTCGTCCGCGCAGCTTGAAGCGGGCGAGGTGTTCAGCGTCGAGGAGCTGCTTTACGCGCTTCTGCTCGGGAGCGCGAACGACGCCGCGGCGGCGCTCGCCGAGGCGTGCGGAGGCGCCGACCTGTTCGTTTCGATGATGAACGACACGGCGGGGCGGCTCGGGCTTTCAGGCACGCATTTCGCAAATCCCCACGGTCTGCCCGACGCAGATCATTACAGCACCGCCGCGGACATCGCCGCTTTGCTCTGCCGCTGTATGGAAAACGACGATTTTGCGCGCATCTGCGGCACGCGTCAGTACGTGATACGTCCCGGTGAAAACAGGCGCGGCAGATGCTTTACGAATCACAACCGTCTTTTATCGGAAATCGACGGCGTCACCGGCGGCAAGACGGGCTATACGAGCTCTTCCGGCAGGTGCCTTTGCTCGCTCTACGACAAAGACGGCGTGAAGCTGTGCGCCGTGACGATGAATGACCCGGACGACTGGAACGATCACAGACGGATGTATGAGTACGGGGCGTCGCTTTACCGCGAGGTGATCATCGACGTCGACCGCACGTTTACGCTGCACGTCGTCGGCGGTCTGACAGACGTCGCCGAATGCACCGTAAAGGAGCGCAAAAAGCTGATGGTGCGCGCGGACGGTACGCCCGAAATGACGCTTTACATGCGCCGCTTCGAATATGCCCCGGTCGCCGCGGGAGAGCAGATCGGCGAGGCGGTCTGGCAAATCGGCGGCAGGACCGTTTACAGGATAAAACTGTACGCCGACAACAAGGTGGAAGCGTACGACAATTCAGTCGGAGATTTTTTCAGATGGAGAAAATAAGGATACAGAAATATCTGTCGGACGCGGGCGTCGCGTCCCGCCGCGCCGCGGAGGCGGCGGTCACCGAAGGAAAGGTGACCGTGAACGGCAGGGTATGCGCCACGGGCCAGAAGGTCGGAGACGACGACGTGATCGTTTACTGCGGCCGCCGCGTCACCCGCGCATTTAATAAGAAGAAAATATATATAATGCTGAACAAGCCGCGCGGATACGTCACGACTAACAGCGACGAGAGCGGAAGAAAATGCACCGCGGATCTCGTGACCGACCTCGGTGAGCGCGTATATCCCGTCGGCAGGCTCGACCGCGATTCCGAAGGTCTGCTGATACTGACGAACGACGGCGAGCTCGCGAACAGGCTCATGCACCCGAGCCATGAGATACCGAAGATTTACAACGTCCGGGTGCGCGGCGCGGTGACGGACGAGCAGATGCGCATCCTCCGTTCCCCGCTCGAGATAGACGGCTATAAAATAAAGCCGGTGAACGTTGAGATCATCGGCGAAAGCGAGGTCAATACGATCCTGCGCTTCCGTCTTTACGAGGGCAGGAACAGACAGATCAGAAAAATGTGCGAGCAGGCGGGACTGACCGTTTCACGGCTGACGCGCGTCGCGATCGGCGATATAGCGATAGGCGATCTGAAGCCCGGAAAATACAAGCATCTCACCCCGGCACAGGTCGAATACCTGTACGGTACGGACAAGAAAGAAAAAAAGCCGTTGTAAACGGCTTTTTTCATTTCAGCGTTTTCGCGGCGTTGACCGTTATCGTCATTTCCGTGCTGTTGCCGGTCAGGTCGGACGCGGTGAGCGTCAGCGTGTGCGTGCCCTCGGTTAGCCTCATCTGGCGGTCGAGCGCGCCTTCGGACCAGCTCTGCACGACCGTGACGTCGTCGCAGTTGTCCGTCGCCTCGAAGCTCAGCGCGTTGTACGCCCCGGCGACCGTGTCGATCACGGTCGGCGTGAATCTGATGACCGGCGCCTCCGTATCGCGTTCGCCGACGGAAACGGTCAGCACCTTTTCCGCAGAATTGCCGAAGCTGTCGCTTGCGCGCATCGTCAGCGTATATTCTCCCCTGACAAGGTTCCCGTCCCCGTCAGTCGCGGGTTTGTCCCATTCATAACTGATCGGAAAATCGACTTTTTCATATTCGTCGTACGCGGTGACTGGCAGCGCGAACCGCTTGCCCTCGGTAGTGATCACATGATCCGGTCCGTCGTATCTGATCACTGGCGGATCGGAATCGGGATCTATCAGCTCCGCGCGTATCTCATCGACGTACACGGTGGAATTGCGCGTGCCGTCGTAGTTGCGGAATCCGAATCCGAACACGCCGAGTCTTCCGTCTTCGTCCGCCAAAAGCTTAAGCGACGCCGCGTCGGTTATGACGACGTCCTCCCACGCGCCGGGCTTTTTAGCCTCGTGGCGAAGCACCCAAGACGTGCCGGCGTCGATCGTGACGCGGACCTCGCGCTGCTTATCGGTGTAATAAACGCGCATATGAAGCGCTTTGACCGACGACACGGGGATGCAAAGCTCGGAAAAATCGACCGTGAAACCGACGGCGGAATCGCCGACGAGCTTCATGACAAGCCCTTCGTATCCCTCCGGCACCCCAGCCTCCGCCGCTTTTTCGCTATCGTAGATCGTGCGCGAATTGAACCAGTAAGGCGACGTCTTGGTGTCGCGGGTCTCCGTGCAGTGAAATTCCGCGATCTCCGCCTCGGACAGTCCCGCCGAGGGAGACAGCGTAAACAGCGCCGAGATCAGCGCGGCGCACAGCAGGAAACACAATGCTCTTCTCTTCACGGAGTTCACCCCTCAAGCAGAATGGATCGGATCGCTTCGATCTCTTCGTCGGTGACGCCGAGTTTTTTCAGAGTCTTGCTCACGCGCTTATACATCGTCACGGTGCTGTTTTTGCCCGGCGCCAGAAGGCTTTTCAGCGCATCGAGCTGACTTATCATCGTTTTCGGCGGCGTCGTGTCCGTGTAGCCGCCCATATCCGAGAAGTACGAAAGCTCGTAATCGAGGTATATATCCTCCTCGCTCACGTCGAGCAAAGACAGCACGATGAACGCGAGCGTTCCCGTCCTGTCGCGGCCGAGCGAACAATGGAAATATATCGGATAATTATCGGGATCCGTCAGCGCTTTGATCTCGTTCAACAGATCTTCTCTGTATTCCGCCGTACTCATGTTGGTGTAATACGGCGCCCTGACGCTTATGTATCTGATATTCTCACCGAGCGGCGAGACGCCGCCGGGATTTCTTTCGCGCAGGTCGAGTTCGGTCTTTATACCGAGTATATCGACCGCTTTTCTGATCCCTTCGTCGGTTATCTGCGTGAAATCGGCGCCGCGGTAGATCATGCCGTATTTGACGCGCCGCCCGTCGATCGTAGTCTTGCCGCCGAGATCGCGGACGTTCGAAACGCCGGGTATATATACGGTCCTCGGCGTCTGAAGCGTAGTGAAGGTACCGACATCGGATCTTACGCTTTTGCCGCCGCACGAGCAGACGACCTGCCAGTAGTACTGCGTCCCGGGATAAAGGTCCTCGACCTGCAGCGTGTCGCCGAGGCAAAGGAATATCCGCGGATCCGACATATCCTGTTTTTCCGATACGAGCAGATGGGAATACTCCGAGCCCTCACAACTCCAGCAAAACGTCACCGGCACGGGCTCGCACTTCTCCGTATGATCGTTGAGCGCCGTCAGCGCCTCGACCGTCGGATCGGCGAGCCATCCTGTCATCTCCTCGGTCAGAAGCGAAACGACGTCGCCTTCCCGCGGGGACAGCAGACCGATCTTTATCTCGTTTTTATCATCCATTTCTGTCACCGCCTCCGTTACAGTTTCTGCTACGGTATCCGTTTCCACCGTTTCGCCGCACGAGTTGAGCTGCAGCAAAAGAAGCAGCGGAAGGATGACGCAAATGATCCTCTTCATTTTTATCACCGTTTTTTTCTTTTATTATATCACCGCCCGCATCGTTTGTCAACCCGGGATTTTTTCTTATTTTGCTACCGGGCGTTACATTGTTGTTATTTTGTATATATTGACAAACCTGTCTACGAGTGATATAATCGGTCAGGCGAGGTGAAAAACATGGATATCAACCTTAATAAGATCAAAAGCCTGCGCAAACGCTCAGGTATGACGCAGGAACAGCTTGCGGAGCGCATAGGCGTATCGCGGCAGGCGATAGCAAAATGGGAGAGCGGCGACAGCGTCCCGGATCTGCACAGCTGCGTCGCGCTCGCGCGGACGTTCGGCACGACGGTCGACGCGCTGATCTGCAGTTACGACAGCGAGGAAAGTGCGGAAGACGGAAAATACGTTTTCGGTATCGCGCGCGTGAACGACAAAGGTCAGGTAACTCTGCCGGTACAGTGCAGAAAGACTTTCGGGATAGAACCGGGCGATCTGATCCTCGTGCTCGGCGACGAGAACAAGGGGATCGCGATGGTAAAGATGGGTAAAGACGATGTTGAATGAAGAATACGCGGTCCACTGTCTTGGACTAACAAAAAAATTCGGCAGCAAAGTCGCGGTCGATTCGCTCGACCTGCAGATAGAGCCGGGAACTCTGTTCTCCCTGCTCGGCGTCAACGGCGCCGGGAAAACGACTACTATACGGATGCTCTCGTCGCTCATACTGCCGAGCGGCGGGTGTGCGATGATACACGGTCACGACTGCGTGAAGGAGCCCGACGCGGTCAAGCGCCTCGTCGGCGTGTCGCCGCAGACGACGGCGGTCAGCCCGCGCATGACGGTATTCGAAAACCTCGTTTTCATGGAAGAGCTGTACGGCGCGGACAAAAAGACCGCACAGCGCAACGCGAACGAGGCCGCGGAAAGATACGGCATGACGGAATATCTGCACAGCCCGTCGAAGATCCTCTCCGGCGGTCAGAGCCGCATGCTCTCCGTCGCCATGGCGATGGCGGGCGGACCTAAGGTGCTTTTCCTTGACGAGCCGACGCTCGGGATCGACGTGATCGCGCGGCGCCGTCTGTGGAAGGTCATAAACGACCTCAAGGGCAAGATCACGATAATCCTTACGACTCACTACATGGAGGAAGCCGAGGAGCTGTCTGACCGCATCGGTATAATGATCGACGGCCGCCTCCGCGCCTGCGGCACGCTTGCCGAGCTTGAGACGCAGACCGGTCTGAAGGGGCTTGAGCCGGTGTTCATCAAGATATCGGAGGGATCGCTATGAAAAGAGCTTTGATCTTCGCAAAAAGAAACATGACGGAGCTGCTCCGCGATCCGCTCAGCTACATTTTCTGCCTCGGTTTTCCGATAGTGATGCTCGCGGTGATGACGCTCGTGAACGAGAGCATACCGGCTGAATCGTCCATGACGCTGTTCCGTATAGACAACCTATACGGCGGCATCGTGATATTCGGTCAGTTCTTCATAATGCTGTCCGTCTCTCTGCGCGTCGCATCCGACAGGCGCAGCGCGTTTCTGATAAGGCTTTTCGCCACGCCGATGAAGCCTTTCGATTTCACGGCGGGATACGTTCTGCCGATGACGCTCACCTGCGTTATGCAGACGCTCGTATCGTTCTGCGCGGCGTACGTCATCGCGGCGATCACGGGATACAGTCTGCCGGTCGGCGGCATGCTTTTATCGCTTGCGGTTTCGGCGCTCTCGGGCGTGTTCTTCGTGTCGCTCGGGTTCATCGCCGGGACGCTTCTGTCCGATCACGCCGCGCCGGCGTTCTGCTCGATACTGATCTCCGTCGGCTCGTTCCTCGGCTGCATATGGTTCGACGGCGACTCGGCGGGAGGAGTGCTCCTCACGCTCTGCCGCGTGCTCCCGTTCTACTACTGCACGAAAGCGGTCAGAGCCGCGGTCGCGCTGGATCTGACGCCGTCGGCGTTTTTCGTGCCGCTCGCGGTGATCGCGGGAAGCGCGGCGGTAACGCTTGCGGTCGCGGTCGCGGCGTTCCACGCGAAAATGCGCTCGGACAGCAACTGAGATAAAAACGGCGTCAAGCCGTTTTTTTTTATGTAATGTTTGATTATAAACCTTGACATACCCGGGTAAATATGATATATTTCAGTTACGGAGGTATGCGATGGATTACAAAAAGAACAAAAAGTACTTTGAAAACAAAAAGCTTTTACTGTACGGAAGCGCCGGGCTTCTGCTGCTCGGGCTGCTGCTCTGGTTCGGTCCGTTCCGGAGCATGGACAACCGCTACATAATGAACATCTTCTCTGTGATCTCTATCATCCTCGGCGGCGTCGTTTTCGCGATAACGGTTGGCAGCAGATCTACCGACAAAAAGATCGACGAACAGATCACGGAAGCGTTCAAGCTTTTTGACGAGGAGACGGACGAAAAGTTCGATCTCTATGAAAGACAGCTTAATTATATCACTCCGGCGGAATTCGAG
>JAFZRM010000145.1 GCA_017619885.1 Clostridia bacterium
ACCGACCACATCAGAAGCACGTGCTTCCTCGTATGCGACGGCGTCGTTCCGTCAAACGAGGGCAGAGGCTACGTCCTGCGCCGTCTGCTGAGACGCGCCGCGAGATACGGCAAGCTGCTCGGCATCAAAGGCACGTTCTTATCCGATATCGTTCCCGTCGTGGCGCATGAAAACCTAACCGCGTATCCCGAGCTGACCGAAAAGCTCGAATACATCAAAAAGATCGTTTCGATAGAAGAAGAGAAGTTCTCCAAGACTATCGACGGCGGAACCGAAATACTCAATTCCATAATCGAAAAGACGATCGCATCGGGCGCCGACACGCTTCCGGGCGAGGACGTCTTCAGACTCAACGACACGTTCGGCTTCCCGCTCGATCTTACGCGTGAGATAGCGGAAGAAAAGGGATTGAAGATAGACGAGGAAGGCTTCGTCGCGCTCATGAACGAGCAGAAGCAGAGAGCGAGGAAAGCGAGAGCCGACAAAGGCGATTTCGGCTGGGCGACCGAGACTCTCGATCTCGGCGACGTCACGGCAAAGACCGAATTCGTCGGTTACACCGAGAACAAGTGCGAAGCCACCGTGCTCGCGCTGATCGACGCTGACGTGAACGAAGTTACCGGCACGAAGAACGGCGGCAAAGTCATCGTCGTGCTCGACAAAACTCCGTTCTACGGCGAGGGCGGCGGCCAGGTCGGCGACACGGGCTGCATCTGCGCGGACGGTCTCAAGATCGAAATTAAGGACACGAAAAAGACGAACGACGGTATATATCTGCACGTTGGTGAGGTCATCGAAGGCTCCGTTTCAGTCGGCGACACCGTCGTCGCGGAGATAGACGCCGAAAGACGCGCGTCGATCAGGCGCAACCACAGCGCGGCGCATCTGCTTCAGGCGGCTCTGCGTCAGGTGCTCGGCACTCACGTCGAACAGGCGGGCTCATACGTCGACGAGCACAGAGTGCGCTTCGACTTCTCGCATTATACCGCGATGAGCAAAGAAGAGATCGCGAAAGTCGAACAGATCGTAAACGAGCAGATCCTGAGCGCGCTTCCGGTAAATACCGTTGAAACGGATATTGAGACCGCGAAAAAATCAGGCGCGATGGCGCTGTTCGGCGAAAAATACGGCGCGGTCGTCAGAATGGTGAAAATGGGCGACTTCTCAACGGAGCTCTGCGGCGGTACGCATCTTAAGAACACCGCCGAAGCCGGTCTGTTCAAAATAATCTCCGAATCGTCCGTCGCGTCAGGCGTAAGACGTATCGAAGGCACGACCGGCAAAGGCGTGCTCGAGCTCATAGCGGAGCAGACCGAGCTTATTGAAAACACCGCAAAAGAACTGAAAACTCAGAATCCTCACGACATCGACAAACGTGCCGCTCAGCTTTCCGCTGAGTTGAAGGCTGAGAAGGCTGAGCGTGAGAAGCTAAACGACAAGCTCGCCGCAGCCGCTGTCGGATCGCTGCTCGACAACAGACAGAGGGCCGGCCGGTTCACTCTGATTTCCGGTCAGACGAACGGTATGACGGTGAACGCCGTCAGGGGCGTGCTCGACAAGATCAAGTCCGAGCCCGACACGATCGCCGTTATATCCACCTGCGCCGACGGAAGATACAATCTCATCGTTACGGCGAGCGACGGAGCGGTGAAGCTCGGCGCGAATTCCGGCGCTATAATCAAAGCGCTGTGCGAGATCACCGGAGGCGGCGGAGGCGGCAGGCCAGACAGTGCGACCGCCGGTATAAAGGACGGCGGGAAACTGCCGCTTGCATTTGAAAAATTGCCTGAGATAATAGGCACTATATAAAACAGGAGGTCACCAAAATGGCAGAAGAAAAGAAAGGATTCTTTAAGGAATTCAAAGAATTCATCACCAAAGGCAACATCCTTGACATGGCTGTCGGCGTAGTCGTCGGCGGAGCGTTCGGCAAGATCGTAACGAGCCTTGTCAACGACATCGTGATGCCCCCCATCGGCATGGCGATAGGCGGCGTGGATTTTGCCAATCTCAAGGCTGTCATCCAGCCCGCAGTACTCGATGAGGCCGGCGAAGTCGTTAAAGAAGCCGTATCCATCAACTACGGCAGTTTTATCCAGACTATCATCGAATTCATCATCATCGCTCTCTGCATCTTCCTGGTTCTCAGAGGCATAATCAAGGCGAAAGCGCTTGCCGAGAAAGCCAAGAAGCAAGAAGAGGAAGCGGCGCCCGCTCCCGAGCCCGAACCCGCTCCCGAACCCGAGCCCAGCGAAGAAGTTCTCCTTCTCCGTGAGATCAGAGACTCTTTAAAGAAATAATGACAGACTGCTTGTTCTGCGCCATAGCAGAAGGAAAGATCCCGTCTAAAAAGGTCTACGAAGACGAGCTCGTTTACGCCTTCCGCGATATCAATCCCCAGGCGAAAACGCACGTTTTAGTCATACCTAAGACGCATATCGGCTCCTGCGCCGAAATAAATGAAAGCAACAGCGCGCTCATAGCCCGGATATTCGAGGTGATCCCGAAGATCGCCGAGGCCGAAGGGCTGAAAAACGGTTTCCGCGTCATCTCCAACTCCGGTCCCGACGCGTGCCAGAGCGTCCATCATCTTCATTTCCACATTCTCGGCGGAGAGCAGATGTCCGACAAAATGGCGTGATCATAAAACAAAAAGCGTTCCCTTTGCGGGAACGCTTTTTGTATTTGGTTTATCAGTTGGCAGATGCTTTGTAAGCGTCGATGTATTCGCTGATCTTCTTATTGGTGCCTTTGGTTATACCTTTGACCCATTTTGCGAACGTGCCGGTGCCTTTCTTGATCTGCTGGATGAAGGAATCGTCGATGCCGTTCCAACGTGCATAGTATCCGAGATCCCACAGTCTGTTTCTGCAGGCGATATCGATCATCTCGAAGGAGTCGGCGTCACGCTGATATTTGCCCTTAAGAGTCTGCTCGTAGTAAGCGGGGGTGACTCTCTTGTAGGACTCGAAGCAGAGAGCTTCAAGAGCGAAGCCGGTGAAAGCGGTATCCTTGTTCATGACGGGTATCACGAACAGAGTTGCTCCGTGGTAAACGTAGCAATAGTATTCCTTCTGTGAAGCGTCGAATTTCGGAATTGGGAGAACGCCGTAGTCCGCGTCCATCTCACGCAAGCCTGCAAGGTTGGCGGCGTTTGTGATGTAGAATATGCAGCGGTTTTCCACGAAAGCGACGGAAGAAGCAAATTTGTTTTCAGAAGTGAACGGCGGTTCATTCAGATGGTCGTGCGCGTCGATCGTCTTATTGTCGACTCTCGTGATATTGTATATCTTGTCGATTATGGCGATGTTCTTGTCGGTGTTGACATCGAGGTACGGCAGATCGTCCTGATCCTTAAGGACCATGCGGCCGCCGGCTCCGAAGAACAGAGCAAGATAAGCCTCGATCTGGATGCCCATACCGTAAGTGTCTTCAACGTCTACCTTGGAGTTGCCGTTGTCGACGTAGCCGTATTCCTTTATAATGTCGTTGAGCATGTCGAGCGTCCAGGTGTTGTTACGTACGGCGTCGTAGAAGTTCGGCAGGTCATAGTCGCTTGCAAGCTTCTTGTTGAAGATCATTATGAACGTACCCGCGTTGGCTTTCGTCGAGATATCGCCGGTGATGTAGAACAGTTTGTTATCGATCGACAGACCTTCGTACAGGCCCTGATCCCAGTAATGTTTTGTAAGGTCCAGGTTCTCGATAGTGGTCAGATCGCGGAAGATGTTCTCGGACGCGAGCGGGCAGGCCTTAAAGGCGTTGAACGCCGCGACGCTGTAATCGTTCAGACCGGATTTATATGCGTTCTTCAGCGTTGTGCTGACGTCGCTGTCATAGACGACTTCGATCGTTATACCGTACGTGTCTTCAACGTATAAGTTCCTGTTGTAGATAGCGGAATCTACGGGGTCCTCCGAATCCTCTTCGACGTAAAGGTCGTCAGCAGGCCAGAAATCGTCATTGGCAAGGATCGTGAGCGTTTTGCCTCTGAACTGTCCGGCGGCGGCTATCGTATCGGGATCCATAATGTAGTTCGGATCTTCCGTTTCGACCGGGTCGGGCGATTCTGTGGTACTATCCTTCGTCTGATCCGATTTTCCGGTATCGTCGGGATTGCCGGCGCACGCCGTAAAAGCGGAAACCGCAAAAATCAGACAAAGAAGGATTACAAGAAATTTTTTCATATTATCCTCCCGATAATGATTTTCATTTATTTTCTACGAGTCCGGTGAGATATTCGACAACGTCGTTCACGGTGATGAAGCTCTGTAACGCGTCGTCTTCAATCTCGATGCCGTACTTGTCTTCGCAGTAAAGAACAAGGTCTGCGAGTTCAAGAGAGTTGATGCCGAGATCGTTTGCGAGCTGTGCCTCGGGCTTGATCTGCTCGGGATCGATCTCAAGCTTGCTGATCAAAAGCTGTTTGAATTCTTCGTACATGGTATACCTCCAATTTTATTACTTCAAGAGAAAACGCTTGATCTTTCTGGTCGTCGTCTTTTCAAATTCACTGTCCCTGATCTCCAGAGCGGTAATGTGCTTGAACGTTGGCAGACCTTTGTTAATCAAGTTTATTTCAGAGAATATTTTCTCATAAAGTTCTTTTTCATCAATATCGCCGACAGCATCCTTATCGGGATAAATAAGCGCCGTGATTACGATTCCGTCGTCGCCTTTTCTTCCTATTACCGCCGCTTCTTTTATGATCGGCGATTTCAGCAGATATTCCTCAAGTTCCTCGGGATAGACGTTTTTGCCGTTGGACGCTATTATCACGTTTTTCTTGCGGCCGGTTATGAAAATATAACCGTCTTCGTCGATCACGCCGATATCGCCGGTGCGGAACCAACCGTCTTCGGTAAAGGCTTCCTTCGTCGCCGCGTCGTTTTTATAATAACCCATGAAGACGTTTCCGCCGCGCACCTGAATCTCGCCGTCGCCCGTCTCGGCGGGTTCGGCGATCCTCGCCTCAAGTCCGTCCGCGATAAGTCCGGCGGAACCGAATTTGCGCTGTTTCAGCGGGTTGACAGAGATCAGCGGGCAGCATTCGGTGATACCGTAGCCCTCGACCACGGTGATGCCGAACGCGTCGAAATCGCGCAGTATCTCGGGATCTATCGGCGCGCCGCCGACGATTATGCGATCGAGGTTGCCGCCGAAAGCGTTCAATATTCCGGAGAAGAACGTTTTCCTCATATCTATGCCGGTCTTGCGCATCGCGTTCGACGCTTTCATCAGCGCGCGGACCTGCTTTTCCTTACCTTGCTTTTTAACGTTGTCCCAGATCTTCTTATCCATCGTCTCAAGGAAAAGCGGAACAAGTATAAGACAGGTGGGTTTGACTTCCGTTATATTCTTGAACGTGTGCTTCAGAGAATCGTTCATGAACGAGGTGGCGCCGATATGTGACATCGCGAGGTGGTTCGTGACAAGCGCGAACGTATGATGTATCGGCAGAACCGACACGAAAACGTCGTGCTCGTCGTTGCTCACCATCTTGCAGCACTGGACGATGGAGAACAGGATGTTGTATTCGCTGATCATAACGCCCTTGCTCGTTCCGGTCGTGCCGGAAGTGAACAGGATGCAGGAAAGGCGGTGCGGATCCGCCCTGAACGTGCCGGGCACGTAAGCCCCGTCCGCGATTAGCTTTTCACCTTTTTCGATCAGATCGTCAAACAATACGACCTTTTCGTCCGCGACCTCATCCTTCGGATGCGCGCCGATAATGACGACCGTGCGCAGAAGCGGGAGAGTATCAAAGTAGGGAAGTAGCATTTTGTATTCGCGCTCGGAAACGAACAGCGCTTCAGATTCGGTGATCGAGACGAAGCCGGCGAGTTGTTCAGCCTGAAGCTCGCGGTCGAGCGGGACGATCACGCCGCCGCATCCGATAACGGACAGAAACGTCGTTATCCAGTCAGGGTGCTGATCGCTGCACAGCGAAACGGTCTTGCCGCCGAGTCCCATATTTATGAGCGCGGCGCGCAGCGCGTCAAAACACCGTTTGTGATCGTTATACGTGAACGTACGCTTTTCTTTGTCTTCGATGTAAGAATACAGCGGCTTTTCGCCGAAACGCTCTGCGGCGGAATAAACGAGTTCTTCTACTGATAAGAGCCTTTTGAATTCGCGCGGCTCGAATTTCTTCATAATTACGGATCTCCGGTTAGTCAGATATCTGTGTGCCCGTACGTGTGACCGCATTCATGATCGCACAAGTACACACTATAAACATCATTATATCCAAAAAAACGAGTTTGTCAAGTTATCAAATGTATATTTTTCTGCACGAACACTTAATTTATAATATTTAAATAAAATACTATAAAAAAATTCAGTAAAATTATCCCATTTTACTATTGCGATTCGGCCGTGTTTGTAGTAGAATGTATGTGGTAAAATATATGCCTGCAAAAAAGGGTTGTTTCAAGTGCGTTATTACGAAAGATTTGTTAATGAGACGTTCGATGACGAAGGTCATCTAAAAACGTATGAAATAAAGGACGGGATCGAATTCAACTTCGGATACGATCACGTTGATTTCGTCGCGTCGTCGGAGCCCGACAGGACTGCGATAATGTACGTCAGCGACAAGGGGTACGAGAAGCGCATCACGTACGGCGAATGGTCGAAGATGAGCGATGCCGCCGCGTCGTTTTTCCAAAGCCTCGGCATCCGCAAGGGCGACCGCGTCATGCTCGTCCTCAAACGGAATTATGAATTCTGGTACAGTTACGTCGCTCTGCACAAGATCGGCGCGATCGCTATCCCTGCCACGTATCAGTTGCAGGACAAAGATTATATCTATCGCTTCAACGCCGCGGGCGTGCGCGCCATAGTCGCGACGGCGGATCCGCAGGTGCTTTCTCATATCGACAACGCCTGCGCCGTGACTGACACCGTTGAATTCAAGATCGTCTGCCGCGGGGAAAAAGAAGGTTGGCTGTCCTTTGACGAGGGCGTTAAGAACGCTCCGCCTTTCGTCCGTCCGACGGGCGACGACGCGCCGAAGAGCACCGACAGGATGCTCATATTCTTCACCTCCGGCACCAACGGCATGCCCAAGATGGCGACTCACAATTTCCTTTATCCGCTCGCTCACATATTCACGGGCGTTTACTGGCACAGAGTCGTTGACGGCGGCCTGCACATAACCGTCGCCGATACCGGATGGGCAAAGACCGGCTGGGGCAAGATGTACGGTCAGCACCTCGGCGGTTCGGCTCAGCTCGTATACGATCACGAGAAGTTCAATGCGGCGGATATGCTCGAAATGCTTCAGAAATACCGCCCGACGACGTTCTGCGCGCCGCCGACGATATACAGATTCCTGATAAAAGAAGATCTGAAGAAATACGATCTTTCTTCGATCAGAAACGCGGCGATCGCCGGAGAAGCCCTCAATCCCGAGGTCTTCAATCAGTTCAAAGAAGCCACCGGACTTAAGCTCATGGAAGGCTTCGGACAGTCTGAATCGTCCGTCATCGTCTGCACGCCGTATTTCACGGAACCGAAGGTCGGCTCGATGGGACTTCCCGTGCCGTATCTTGACGTCGACGTCGTAGACGAAAACGGCAGATCTACCGCGCCCGGCGAAAACGGCGAGATCGTCATCAGAAAGCGAAACGGCAAGCATCCCGCGGGACTTCTGATCGAATACTACCGCGACCCCGAAAGCACCGCGAAGGTGTGGGACGGCGGTTATTATCACACCGGCGACATCGCGTGGCGCGACGAGGACGGTTATTACTGGTACGTCGGCAGAAAAGACGACGTCATCAAATCCTCCGGCTACCGCATCGGCCCGTTCGAGGTCGAAAGCGTCCTCATGGA
>JAFZRM010000017.1 GCA_017619885.1 Clostridia bacterium
CTTACGGGACGGATATAGAGGCGCTCGAGGAAAAGATCCCCGATATGATGCAGAAGATATTCGAAAAGCATCCCGACGTGATGAAATCCGCGCCGGTATATCTCGGCGTGCAGGAGCTTGCCGAAAGCTCGGTGGTCCTGAGATTCGTCGTGAACGTGGACGAAAAGGATATCTACTCCGGAGCGCGTATACTCAACCACGACCTTCTGCTCGGATTCAGACAGGCGGGAGTCGAGTGCCCGTTCCCGCAGCTTGACGTACATAAGATCGACTGACGGACGTGAAAACGACAGATTATTTGCCAAAGGAATATAACCTTCCGCCTGACGAGAATTATATGCCGGCGGAAGGCGTCATGGATCCCGAAATGGAATTCGGGCACAGGGCCGCGGCAAAGCCGGAAGAGAAGGACCGCCACGCGCTTCTGCGCAACATGATCCTTCTGCCCGTCGCCGCGAGCATTTCCGCCGTGTCGATACTGTTTTCCGCGGTGAATTACGATCCGCTCGGGCTCGACGTGTTAAACGTTGTCGACCTCGGCGAGCATTCGGACGCCGCGTTCCCGAAACTGACCAATCTCGAACCGAACGGACCGGCGCCGGGATATGGCGTGCTCGACGAGGATTATATCATATATCAGGAAAACGGCACGTCATATTTCGTGCACGCCGGCGCGGCTTATAACACGCCCGACGTCGCGATCGGCGGTCTGACCTACGACGCCGCGACGAACACGCTGACGATGAAGGATTTCAAAGGCGACGCGCTCGACGTAAATATGATGGGCAACGGCTTCACGGTAGTCCTCGAAGGCGACAACGATCTCGGCATGCTTCATCTGTGGGGCTTCTATTACGGCGGCAGCGTGACGATCACCGGCACCGGTACGCTGACGCTGAACGCGGCGGAAAATTATAAATACGGTCTTGCGATAGACGCGGAGAACAGCGACAGCTGCATCATGATCGACGCCGGCGTCAAGCTCGATATTAAGGGTACCGAGGCGGCGATCGTCGTATTTGAGTCGACGCTGAACAAGGCGATCTACTACAAAACGCCGCTTACGATGACGGGCGGAGTGCGCTCCGACGGCGAGACCGTGGAAGGCATGAATGAAGGAAGCTATATATTTACTGTATATGGCGAGGACGAGGCGCCCGCAAAGCAGGTAATATTTGAATGATGAGCGCAAAAGCCAAAAAAACTTTATGAAAAGTGCAATAAAATATTGACAAAACCGGGATAATATAGTATAATATACACAGAAATCAAATTTCAGGAGGAAATGAAATGAATAAAACAGAATTCATCGCAGAAGTTGCGAAAAAATCAGGCCTGGAAATCAAAAAGGCTGACGCCGCCGTCAACGCCGCACTGGGCGTAATCACCGATAAGCTGAAAGCCGGCGAAAAGGTCCAGATTACCGGTTTCGGTACCTTTGAGACCCGCAAACGCGGCGCGAGAAAAGGCAGAAACCCGCAGACGGGCGAAGCCATCAAGATCAAGGCGAGCAAGGCTCCGAACTTCAAACCCGGCCAGACCCTGAAGAACGCCGTAAACAAGAAGAAGAAATAATAAACTACCATAGCGTACCGCACGAAAGTGCGGTACTTTTTTGTCCAGGGGTATTGACAAAACGGATAAAATATGTTATCATATGAGCAAATGATCATATGTTAATACGAACGGAGGTCAAAATGAAAGGTCACGACCATTCACGCCTCTTAAACGAGGTAAACAGTCAGATGCCGAAGGACGAGACGCTGGCGGAGCTCGCGGAGCTTTTCGCGGTGTTCGGCGATACGACGCGGATACGGATCCTTTGGGCGCTGTTTGAGTCCGAGATGTGCGTGTGCGCCATCGCGGAGCTGCTTCACGTCACGCAGTCCGCCGTCTCGCATCAGCTCAAACTGCTGCGTCACGCCAAGCTCGTCGGCAGCAGGCGGCAGGGAAAGACGGTATTCTACTTTCTCGCCGACGATCACGTCAGAAGCATAATAAATCAGGGAATGGAGCATATTTCGGAGTAAGTCATGGCACACGAACACGATCACGGACACGAACACGGAGAGGAAAAAGAGGACAGACGCGCCGCAATAATCAAGCTTTCCGTTTCGCTGTTCTTATTCATCATCGCACTGTTGTGCGAGCACGTTTTCAATATCAACAAAATAGTTTGTCTTTTCATATACATAGCCGCGTTTGCGGTCGTCGGATATGAAGTAGTTATCAACGCGGTCAAAGGGCTGATACACGGCGAGCCGCTCGACGAATGCTTCCTTATGACGGTGGCGTCCGTCGGCGCGTTCTTCACCGGCTCTTACGCCGAGGCGGCGGCGGTCATGCTGCTTTACAATCTCGGCGAATTTCTGCAGGATCTCGCAGTTGACAAAAGCCGCGATTCGATATCGGATCTGATAGATATAGTCCCTAAAACGGCGACCGTGGTAAGAGACGGAGTCTTGACGGAGATACCGGCGCAGGACGTTCATATCGGAGATCTTTTGACGGTGCACCCCGGCAGCAGCATACCCGCCGACGGCGTGATCGTCTCCGGCTCAACGTCCGTCAACACGTCGGCGCTCACCGGCGAATCGCTGCCCACCGATCTGTCCGTCGGCGACCGCGTGCTCGGCGGATATCTTAACATGACCGGCGAGATCACGGTCCGCGCCGAGGCTGAATTCGAGAATTCCGCGGCGTCGCGTATCAAAGAGCTTATTGAGGGCGCGGAAGCGAAGAAAGCGCGCACCGAATCTTTCATAACGAAATTCGCGCGTGTCTACACGCCTGTCGTGGTCATTCTCGCGGTGCTCCTCGCGGTGATACCGCCGCTTTTCAATCACGAATGGAGAACGTGGATACACAGGGCGCTGACGTTTCTCGTCGTATCATGCCCCTGCGCGCTCGTCATATCCGTGCCGCTCACGTTCTTCGCCGGCATCGGCTCGGCGTCGAGGAAGGGCATACTCATAAAGGGCTCGGAATATCTCGAAACGCTGTCAAAGACTGATATATTCGCGTTCGATAAGACCGGCACGCTGACGCAGGGCTCGTTTTCCGTGACGGAGATCAGGGACAACGGCGACAGGGAACTGCTTCTCAGTACCGCGTGCAGCGCCGAGGACCATTCGGGGCACCCGATCGCGCGCGCCGTCTCGAAGCTTGACGGGAAGAGAAGCGAGGTCACCTCCGTTACCGAACACCCGGGCGAAGGGATAATCTGCACGATAGATGGCGAGATCTGCGCCGTAGGCAATTCAAAGCTGATGAAGCGCCGCGGCATCAATGTAGAACACGGCGCCGCCACGGCCGTTCACGTCAGCCGCAGCGACGGATATCTCGGCTGCATACACGTGGCGGATACCGTAAAGGAAGGCACGGCTGAGTCGATAAGGAAGCTTGGCGAGCTCGGGATAAAAAAGACCGTCATGCTCACCGGAGACGGCAGTGCTGCGGCGGAGCAGACCGGCGCCGACGCGGGAGTCGACGAGATACACGCGTCACTTTTGCCGCAGGATAAGGTCAGACTCGTTGAGGAGCTGCTCGGTCAGGGTAGGGTCGCATACGCCGGGGACGGCATAAACGACGCGGCGGTGCTAGCAAGATCCGACGTCGGAATCGCGATGGGCGCGCTCGGCTCCGACGCGGCGATTGAGGCGGCTGATATCGTGATAACCGACGACGATATAAGAAAACTGCCGGAAGCGCTGCGGATATCGAAGAAGACCGTGCGGATCGCGTGGCAGAATATAATATTTGCGATAGCCGTGAAACTTGCGGTGCTCGTGCTGAGCGCGACGGGAGCAGTCGATATGATGTGGCTCGCGGTGTTTGCCGATACCGGAGTCGCACTGCTGTGCGCCGCAAACGCTATGAGGGCGATGAGATGAAACTCAGACCGCATCATATCCTGTGTATCTGCAATTATATCGGCCGCGGTTACAGCGAATCTTTTGAGGAGAATATGTCGAAACTAGCCGCGAAGCTGAGGAGCGGCGTAAGCTTTACCGCGGTGTCCGGCGCCGACGACGTCTGCGCCGCCTGCCCGAATAACCGCGGCGGCGTATGTGAGGCTGAGGAGAAAGTCCGCCGGTACGATAAAGCCGCGGCGGAGCTTTTCGGCTTCACGCCGGGCGCCGTGTACGCGTTTGAAGAGCTTTCCGGCAAAGCGGTAAAGCTTATGTCGGACGAAGCCGCGCACGCCGCCGTATGCGGCGACTGCGAATGGTTCGGGCTGTGCCGGGACGTGATAAACAACAGAAAAATAAAAATAAAAAAATAAGAAGAAATTTCAAAAAAGGACTTGACAACCGCAGCTGTTTTTGATATAATACACGCGTTGACTCAAGCGCTGCTATAGCTCAGATGGTAGAGCGCATCCTTGGTAAGGATGAGGTCATCAGTTCGATTCTGATTAGCAGCTCCAGAAAAAACCTCGCGGAAGCGAGGTTTTTTCAACTAAATCCACCCTGTCGGGCGGGATAAATCCACACTGACGTGCGGGTTTGGAACGCGAATACAAAAAAACAGAAAACCCCGCTTTAAAGCGGGGTTTTCGATTTGTACGTCTTTTATTCGACGACCGCCTGTTCCGATTCGGATATGGCGAAGATCGTCAGGAAAACTGAATCGAAATCGTCGGATCCGGTCCACAAGCGGTAATACATACTGCCGGTGGGGACGTTGATCTTATGCTGCGCCTCGTCCTCCTCGTGGACGTATATGCCGCACGATTCGACTCTGACGAACGGCTTGCCGTTCTGCGCTATATCGTATATGCAGTGCGGGAATTTGCTGTGGAGGTTCGTCGAAATGCGTATGCCGCGCTCGTGTATGACGTCCCAGACGTTCTTGCCGTCGAACTTGAACCACGATTTAGCGGAGAAGAATTCGTCGTTGTACGACTGCGTCATCACGTGGCCGACCTCGTGCGTGACGGCTTCGCCCGTCAGGGCGTTTCTGAACTCGTATTCGCGCGAGCCGATCAGCGCCTGCTTCGTCATCTTTCCTTCAAAGACTATCTTTCTGTCCGCGTCCTCGATCACGTAACCGGGCTTGAGAGAGTTGCCGTCAAAGCGGAAATAATACTCTGTGACGCCATAGGCCTGTTTGAAGCCCTCGAATTCGGCGCTCGGGAAACTTCCGCCGCCGGGAACGCTTGCGTCAAGCTCCTTGCTCTTTTTGTACGCAGAGACCGTTTTGGCTATACCGTATACCGTCGCGGCGGCGCCGACGACGATCACCACGGGGCCGATGAAGCCGCTGATCTTGCTGTTCGTCGCTTTTTCGGGATTCTTCGGATCGTAGAATATCTTTATATCGTCGCCTTCCTTGAATTCTCCCGTCAGGTTCGACAGCGTCGTTTCGTATTCGGTGCCGTTTACCGTGTATTTTGCTTTGACTTCATACGCCTGCGCTTCGCCCTCTTCGTGCTGAAGTTTCTCGACGGAGGTGATCTTTCCGGTCGTCTCGACGTATTTACCTGTGTTGAAGCTCAGAAGAATGATTCCGAAAATTATAAGTATGACGCCGACGGGGATGAAGAACCGCGCCGGTCCGGTGTTTCGCATGAGCCTTGCGAACTTGTTTTCAAGAGTCATGATGTTTCTCCTTTATATTCCGTGATTATTTCTTTTTGCTTTTTATTATCGCGGGGACGAGGATCGCCGCGGCGGCGACGACGCCGACCGCTATTATCGCGATGATTATCGGCGTGTAGCTCTTATCGGATGACGGATCGGTGCTTTCGGTGTCCTTATCCGGGTCGTCGGGCTGAGTGCCGGTGACGGGATCCGTCACGGGGGCGTTCTTCGGCGTGGAAGAGGTGAACACGTATTTGAATCTTCCGCCCGGCGCGACGTCGCCCGTGCGGTAGAAGTCGAGTATCTCGCCTTTGAAGATGCCGGAGCCGTCCTCGTCCTGGACGTTGTCCGTCCACTTGAAGTCTATCTTGTATTCCTCGCCGGATATGCCGAGCGCGGATTTCGGGACGGATATCACGAGCGTATCGCCGTCGAGCTTGTATCCGACCTCGCAGACGTCTTCAAGCTTGTAGCCGTCGCCGGTGAACTTCTGCAGATATGCAGCGCTCGCCGTCGCGGGCTTCGCGCCGACCACGTAGTCGAACGATTCCCAGCCCCAGCCGTCGCCGCAGTCTATGTACAGGTTCATCCAGTTCTTATCCGTGTAAGGCGTGATGTCGGCGGCGCATTTTACCATGAAGTAAACGTTTTCGCCGTCCTTTGAGACTTTCGCGTCTATGATGTCGTTTCTGCCGCTGCTGTCCTTGTAGTAATACGATCCGTAGCCCTTTGCGTCGCGGTCGCCCGTGTTATTCGGGTATGCGACGTAATCGGCGCTCACTTTATCCCACGCGTCTTTGCCGGAGTTCAGATTCGCGTTTTCATACTCGGAATACACCGGGATCTCTTCGCAGCCCTTGTATTTTCTTACGTAAGATACGAGCTGATAATAATAGTTGTCACGCAGTCTGCCCTTCGAGGGTTCAAGGTCACGGGAGTATTCGTCGTCGAATTCGTCGGGGAACGCGTTCTTGACGCCGCACCATTCCTCGTATCTGCCGGCGATCCATTCGTTCCAGCCGGTGATGAATATGACTCTCGGGTCGACCTCGAGCGCGTAGTCGAACTGTTCGGCAAAGTTTGCGCCGTATTTTACGGCATTCTCACGAGTGTCGATACCTTTTGACGTATAGGTCCTGCCGATTATGTTTTCGCCGTTCATGGCGGATATCTGATGTGTTTTGTAATCATGGTTCACGGCGACGCCGACCGTCATCTGCTCGATTACATCCTTGTTTGCCCTCGCTCTGTACGTTGCCTGCGGATACGTTGAGAGCCAGCCCCACGTGTCGTACGAGGTCGAGCCCACAAGATATCCGGGCTGACCGCCTCTGAAGGTGAAGAAGGTGCGCATCTCCTTGGCAATATCCGTGCTGCCGGATATGAAGTTTTTATGCGCCATCACCATCGGCTTGCTTTCCCAGTAGAACCACAGCTGCTGATATTTCTCGCGCAGATATATATCCTGATATATCGCCGACAACTGCGTCATTGTGTTAGACGCGTCGCCGAAGGGAAGCAGATACGAGATCTTCGGGACGTCCACGCCGTCCTCGAGCGCCTTCATGAACGTTTCGTATATCGGTATGTAGCTGTCGCGGAACGTGAACGTGCCGTTCGTGTTGTCAAATATTATGACGTCGACGCCGGCGTCGGCGAGCAGCTCCGCGTGTCTGCGGAGCACCCATACGTCGTTTGTCTTATAAAAGCCGTAGATCGATTCGGTCCAGAAATGGACTCTGGCTCCGGTCGGCCATACGGGGCTGGTGTAATCGTTCTGCGCCTCGGGATGCTCGTCTATGATCTTCTGGACGTTGACCGGTTCGCCGCCGTCCTGTGAGACGTGCCACGACCAGTAGAACAGAGCGACCGTCCTGTCCTCGCGCAGACCGCCGGTCTCCGCGTACGTCGGCAGGGTCCTGCCGAGCTCGTCCGTCGCCGCCCACGGGGTGGAGTGCGCGGCGCGCGCAACGACCGCGCTGTCGGCGTCGGGAACGTATTCCGGGGGCGCCTTTCTTTTGCCGGTTATCGCCGACGCCGATTCGACTTTCGAAAACGGCTCGTCGACGTTTTCGGTAAACGTTATCGTCACGTTGATATCGTAAGGCGATTCCGAGCCGCCGGAATAGAACATGCCCTTTCCGACCTCGTTCGTGCCCTTCCACGCCCAGACGCAGACCTGCGAATTATCGTTTCTTATGGCGATCAGGTATTCGCCGGCGGGCTGCGTGTCGAAGCTCATGTCGTGCTTGAGGTTGTCTTTGACCGGCTCGAACGTCTTCTGCGCGAGCGGCGCCGTCTTCAGCGTATCTTCAAAGTCGCCCGCCCATTTGAAGAGCATGACCGTGGCGACCGAGTCTGATTTGAGATACGTGCTCAGACGCACCGAGATCGCTTTGAACGGCGCGTTGAGTTTCAGCCTTACGCCGCACGTGTCGCCGAGCGGGATGTTGCTGTCGGATCCGCCGGACTCGTCGCCGTACGCGTTGACCTTGAAGGTCTGATCCGCGTGTACCGTAAGCGATGCGGCGGATATCACCATTATCATGGCGATAAGTAAACAGATCGTTTTTTTCATTGTATGGCCTCCTGAATATTCATATCCATTATACAACACGGATAAACGGATTGTCAAGATGCAGAAATGATTTTAATTATATATTTTATTACTCCGCATATTACGCCGGCGAACGTGCCGTAAACTACGACCGGTCCCGCGACAGTGAAGAGCTTCGCCCCGACGCCGAGTATGAAGCCCTCGCTTTTCGCGTCGATCGCCTGCGAGATCATCGAATTTGCAAACCCCGTGACGGGAACGAGAGTGCCGGCGCCCGTGTGCTTGCCGATCATATCGAACACGCCGACGCCGGTAAGGATCGCCGTTATCAGCATCAGAGAGCAAGAGGACAGCGCGGCGCAGACGTCCTCTTCGATCCCCGCCGCGGCGTAGAGGTCGAAGAACAGCTGACCGAGGCAGCATACGGCGCCGCCGGAAAAGAAAGCCTTTACGCAGCAGAGCAGCGTATCCGACTTTTTCGCGTGTTCTTTTACATATTCGTTGTATTTCGCTTTATCGTTCATTTCATCGCCTCCCGCCCCGGATTATATCCGCCGGAGCGCCGTTACATACTTGACAACGCCGGTTTTTTATGTTAAAATCGCAGTATGAGACTTGATAAGCTTTTTTCAGAGACCGGGATACTCAGCCGGAGCCGGTGCGCACGCGCGGCGAAGGCGGGGCTCATTGCGGTCGACGGCACGGTCGTGCGCGACCCGTCGCTTCAGATAGACCCCGACGCCTGCACGGTGACGTACAAGGGCGAGCCGGTCGAATACAGAAAATACGTATATATCATGATGAACAAGCCCGAGGGGTACGTCTGCTCAAACGACGAGCCGGGCGAGCTGCTCGTCTTCGATCTGCTTGACGAAAGATACAAAAGAAAGGATATCTTCACCGTCGGCAGGCTCGATAAAAACACGACCGGGCTTATCATCATAACGAACGACGGGAAGTCCGCGCACGCGGCGCTGTCGCCGAAGCGTCACGTACGGAAAAAGTACGTTTACACGCTCGCCGAGCCTCTGTCCGGGGACGACAGGATAAAGCTCGAGAGCGGCGTTGAGCTGAAAGACGGCTATACGACAAAACCGTGCCGGATAATACCGACCGGCGACCGAAGCGGCGAAATAATCCTGTCCGAAGGAAAGTATCACCAGATTAGGCGGATGTTCGCCGCGGTCGGCAACAGAGTCGAGACGCTTGATCGCGTGTCTTTCGGGGAGATAACGCTCGATACCGCGCTCGGGCGCGGGCAGTGGCGGCTGCTCACCGAGGGCGAGATCGCGCTTTTCACAAAAGACGACGGTGACGATAATAATTGAAAAAAATGAGAGATGATTTGGGAAAAATCATCTCTTTTCACTTGACATATATATAAAAATAATATATAATAAAGAAAAAACCCAAAGGACAGTATATGGATATTTTAAAAAAGTTATCCGAAGAGCTCGGATTGAGAGAGGAACAGGTGAAAAACACCGTCGCCCTGATCGACGACGGCAATACCATTCCGTTCATCGCGCGTTACAGAAAAGAAGTGACTGGCAGCCTTGACGACACGGTGCTTCGCAACCTTTTCGACAGGCTGACTTATCTGCGCAATCTCGAAAACCGCAAGGAGGAAGTCAGAGCGGCGATAGAGGGCCAGGGCAAGCTCACCGACGAGATCGTCGCGGCGCTCGCCGGCGCTCAGACGCTCACCGAGGTCGAGGACATCTACCGCCCGTTCAAGCAGAAGAAAAAGACGAGAGCGTCCGTCGCGCGTGAAAAAGGCCTCGAGCCGCTCGCAGCGCTGCTTATGGAGCAGAGAAGCTCGTATGAAAGGAGCCTCACCGATATCGCCTCCGACTATATCGACGAGGAAAAAGGCGTCAATACCGCCGAGGAAGCGCTCGCCGGCGCATGCGATATAATCGCCGAGGACGTTTCGGACAGCGCGGAGGTGAGAAAAGAGATCCGCCGCACGACGTACGATTACGGAACGCTGACGTCGAAGCAGGATAAGGAAGAGGATTCCGTTTATTCCCAGTATTACGACTACGAGGAAAAACTGAACAAGATCCCGGATCACAGGATACTCGCGATAAACCGCGGTGAAAAAGAGGAATTCCTCAAGGTCGGCATCGAGGCGCCGAAGGACATGATCCTCAACTATATGTTCGACAAATTCATCACCGAGTACAACAGCCCGGCGAGGAAATACGTAGAGGGCGCGGTGCTCGACGCGTACGACAGACTTATCGCGCCGTCGATCGAACGCGAGATAAGATCGGATATGTTCGACCGCGCGAGCGAAGGCGCGATAGTCCTTTTCTCGGACAACCTGCGCCACCTGCTGCTCACGCCGCCGCTCAAGGGCAAGACCGTTCTCGGGCTCGACCCGGGCTACAGGACGGGCTGCAAGCTCGCCGTCGTTGACAGGACCGGCAAGGTGCTCGACACCGCCGTCATATACCCGACGATGAAGCAGGAATACAAGATCGAGGAAGCGAAGGTCATCGTCAAACGCCTTATAAAGAAATGGGGCGTCAACGTCGTGGCGATCGGAAACGGCACCGCATCGAAGGAAAGCGAGATATTCATCGCCGGCGTGCTTCGCGAGCTAGATAACGGCTGTAAATACATCATGGTAAGCGAAGCCGGCGCGTCCGTATATTCCGCGTCTAAGCTCGCGGCGGACGAATTCCCGGATTTCGACGTCACGCAGAGATCAGCGGTCTCGATTGCAAGGCGTCTGCAGGATCCGCTCGCGGAGCTCGTCAAGATCGATCCCAAGTCGATCGGCGTCGGCCAGTATCAGCACGACATGAAGCAGAACAGACTCGACGAGGCGCTGACCGGCGTCGTCGAGGACTGCGTCAACTCCGTCGGCGTTGACGTGAACACCGCGTCGCATTCGCTGCTCGCCTATATCTCCGGCATCAACGCCGCGTCCGCGAAGAACATCGTCAAATACCGCGAGGAAAACGGCGAATTCAGATCGCGCGACGAGCTGCTCAAAGTGCCGCGCATAGGCGCGAAGGCTTACGAGCAGTGCGCGGGCTTCCTGCGCGTGCCGCACGGCGACAACGTGCTCGACAACACGGGCGTACACCCCGAATCGTACGCCGCCGCAAACGCCCTGCTCGATCACTTCGGCATAACCGCCGAGGACGTCAGCAAAGGCCACGCGTCCGATCTTCCCGAGCTCGTCAAAGAGGAGGGAAGCAAGAAACTGTGCGAACAGCTCGGCATCGGCGCGCCGACGCTTGCGGATATTGTAAAAGAACTCGTCAAACCCGGCCGCGACCTGCGCGACGACTTCACACCGCCCGTGCTGCGCGACGACATAATGGACATGAACGACTTAAAGGAAGGCATGGAGCTGACCGGCGTCGTGCGCAACGTTATCGACTTCGGCGCGTTCGTCGATATCGGCGTCCACCAGGACGGTCTCGTGCACATTTCGCAGATGTCGGACAAATATATCAAACATCCGTCGGAGGTCGTCTCGGTCGGTGACGTCGTCAAAGTAAGAGTGCTTTCGGTCGATCCGGTGAAGAAGAGGATCGGACTCACGATGAAGCGCTGAATTTGTTAACAAAGCCCGAAAATGTGAACAAAAATCTCCAAAAACGGCTGAAAACGCGATTTTTTGTGCAACATGCACAATTATTATACTCAAATTTTGGAGAATAAACATCTTTAAAAATTCAAATTTATCTGTTATAATATAATGCGTTGATAAATACTCAGGAGGATATTATGGCAAGCTTATCTTTAAAGCACATTTACAAGAAATACCCCGGCGGCGTCGTCGCCGTGTCGGACTTCTGCCTCGAGATCAAGGATAAGGAATTCATCGTTTTCGTCGGTCCTTCCGGCTGCGGTAAATCCACCACGCTCCGTATGATCGCGGGTCTTGAAGAGATCACAGAAGGCGAACTGTTCATCGGCGACAAGCTCGTGAACGACGTAGCGCCCAAGGACAGAGACATAGCGATGGTGTTCCAGAACTACGCTCTGTATCCGCATATGACTGTTTTTGAGAACATGGCGTTCGGTCTTAAACTCCGCAAGACTCCGAAGGAGGAGATCAAGCGCAGAGTCGAAGAGGCCGCCCGTATACTTGATATAAACCACCTGCTCGAGAGACGCCCGAAGGCTCTGTCCGGCGGTCAGAAACAGCGTGTCGCGCTGGGCCGTGCGATAGTCCGTAACCCGAAAGTCTTCCTGCTTGACGAGCCTCTGTCAAACCTTGACGCCAAGCTCCGTGCAACGATGAGAACCGAGCTTACGCTGCTTCACAAGAGACTCGGAACCACGTTCGTATACGTTACCCACGACCAGGTCGAGGCTATGACGATGGCTTCGCGTATAGTCGTTATGAAAGACGGTAAGATCCAGCAGGTCGATACTCCTCAGAATCTGTACGACCAGCCGAACAAGATATTCGTCGCGGGCTTCATCGGAACGCCTCAGATGAACTTCATCGACTGCACGATCAAGCAGAAGGGCGAGGATCTGTACGTCGTATTCGGCGAGAACGAGCTCAAGCTCCCGAAGGAGAAATCCGAAAATCCCGCGCTGCGTGAATATATCGGCAAGGAAGTCATCGCCGGCATCCGTCCCGAATGCATCCACGACGAGCCGATGTACATATCCCAGTTCCCGGATACCTGCATAGACGCTTACGTCGAGGTCACCGAGCTTATGGGCGCCGAGATCTATCTGTACCTCGCCGCAGTCGGAGCCGAAGACGTCAAACTCACCGGCCGTGTTTCATCCCGTTCGACCGCAAGAGCGGGCGATACCGTCAAGATAGCGCTTGACATAGCCAGACTGCATCTGTTCGACAAAGACACCGAAGAGTGCATCTGCCACTGAGCCATACAATAACTTAGAACAGCGGAGCGTTGCTCCGCTGTTTGAATAGAATCCCATTCTGAAAGGACCGATCTTATGAAAAAACTGACCGCTTTACTGCTTTCGCTCCTGTTTCTTCTCTCTGCCGCCGCGGGCTGTGCGACTGACCCGGCGACGACGGATACGGACACGGCAGTCACCGCGGATGAAACCGAAGATACCGCAGAAGTAACGGAAAAACCCGCCAACACTTATCCTTCGGAGCTCGACAACTACGCCGGCAAGCCCGCGTACACCGTCGAGGGCGACAAAATAGTCGTAAACGGTATCTCATACCCTAACACGAAGAACATGACGAACGGCGCGTTATACGCCGTGGACGATCTCGGACGCGAAGTCAGACTCGACGCGGACGCCTACGTTTCCGACGGCTCGAAGAACGTCGGTGTGTTCTATTTCCTCTGGCACGGCGAGCACGGCGACAACGGCATACTCGATATGACAAAGATCATAAACGAGGGCGGCGAAGAGGCTCTCAAGAGTTCGTACAGAGGCTGGGGTCCCGTCGGCGCGATGCACTTCTGGGGCGAACCGCTTTACGGCTACTACTACGCGAGCGATAAATGGGTGCAGAGGCGCCACGTCGACGAGCTGATGCTCGCCAACGTCGACTTCGTGTATATCGACGCGACGAACGGCTATCCGTACATCACCAGCGCTAAGAGCCTGATGAACATAATCCACGAATACAAAGAGCAGGGCTTCGACGCGCCTGAGGTCGTATTTTATACTCATTCATCGTGCGCTCAGACCGTCGCTCAGGTATATCAGCAGATCTACAGCAAGGACTACTGCCCCGACGCCTGGTTCTACATCGACGGCAAGCCCGTGATCATCGCCTATGAAAAAGAGGTCAAGAAGGCTTACGCGCAGGCGAAGGATTTCTTCACGTTCCGCGAACCGCAGTGGCCGACGGAAGACGCAAAGCGCAACGGCTGGCCCTGGATGGACTTCAGCTATCCCGCGAGAGTTTTCAAGAACAAGGACGGGCAGAAGGAAGCGATAAGCGTCTCGGTCGCGCAGCACTGCGGCACGGTCTGCTTCTCGGATTCCGCGTACTACGGCGACAGGACGAATCACGGCAGAAGCTGGCACGACAAGACGTATGAGGAAGGCGAGGACGCCACGCTGTACGGCTACAACTTCCAGGATCAGTGGGACAGAGCGATCAAGGTCGACGTGCCGTACGTGCTCGTCACCGGCTGGAACGAATGGGTCGCGCAGAGACAGGACGGAAGTCAGCACGGAAGATCCGGTCAGGTCATGTTCGTCGACACAGCGTCGATGGAATTCTCCCGCGATATCGAGCCGATGCGCGGCGGATATTTCGACAACTACTACATGCAGCTTGCCGACAATATCAGAAGATACAAGGGCGTCGCGCCGACGTTCGTTCAGGATACGAGAAAGGTGATAGATATAAACGGCAGCTTCGACCAGTGGGACGATATACTCGTACAGTATACCGACCCGACGGGCGACTGTGAGAACAGACGCAATCTCGGATTCGGCAACACGAGGCTGACGGACAACTCCGGCAACAATGACCTGCGCAACGCAAAGATCACGCACGATACGAAATACATGTATTTCTATATCGACGTGCCGGAAACGTACGACGGCGACGAAAACTTCATCACCGCGTATGTTGAAGACACAACGTGGATGCAGCTGTTTTTGAACATCGATATGTGCGCGGAAACGGGCTTCTACGGCTTCGACTATATCGTCAACTATTCGCTCGATCAGAGCGGAAAGATGACGGTCGCGCGCGCCGCGAAGAACGGTAAAGAATTCGATTTCGAGGTGTCCGCCGAAGCGGATTACAGAGTCGAGGGCAACAAGATGATGATAAGGGTAGCGCTTGCCGACATCGGCATAACCGATTACTCGCAGATCAGCATCGCCTTCAAATGGGCCGACAGCGACACCAGGATCACCACGATGGAGCAGATGTATACCGACGGCGACTGCGCGCCGCACGGCAGATTCAGCTACGTGTTCAGAAACTATTGATATAATAAAAACGCCCGGCGTCCGATACGCCAAAGGGCGGAAAACAAAACCGGCTGAGACGGGATCGCCTCAGCCGGTATTTTTATGCTTACTTAAAACGGCGTTATTTCTTTTCTGCGTTCTGTTCGCGTATCAGCGTCTGCATGCACTTGTAGCACATTGCCTTGTACGTCTCGTTTCCGCCGAGGACGATCTGCTCGCCCTCCGTCGCCACGCGCCCGTCAGGCAGGAACCTGACGTTTACCGTCGCCTTGCTGCCGCAGCGGCAGATCGTCTTTATCTCGGTGACGGATTCCGCGAGCTCGAGCAGGCGGCGGGAGCCGGGGAACAGCCGCAGCATGAAGTCCGTACGCAGACCGAAGCAAAGTACGGGGATATCCTCCCACGTCGCGATCTCGTGCAGCTGATCGATCTGATCGGGCGTGAAGAACTGCGCCTCGTCGGCGATGATGACGTCGACGCCGCCTTTCATCTCTTTATTATAAATTCCGTATATATCGTCGTTCTCGTAGACGTTCGTCGCCTCGGCGGA
>JAFZRM010000018.1 GCA_017619885.1 Clostridia bacterium
ACCTCGGCGCGTCAGGGGGTTCCCCCGCCCCCTCTCCGTAAGCCCCCGCCCTGCAGGGGATCGGTCGCGTGCCTGCCTTCCCCCGTTGGGGAAGGTATTTGTTTACAGCAGTTTCTTTATCTCTTTTATATATTCCGCGTCGGAGCCGCAGCAGCCGCCGATGTACGATACGAACTGCAGCGCAGGTTTTATATCCTCCGCGAACTGCTGCGCGGTGTACGCCGCGGCGGTCGAGCCGTCAGCCGCGAGGATCGGCTTTCCGGCGTTCGGTTTGAACAGCAGCGGCAGATCGGTCTTTTCCGAGAATTCCTTGATTATGGGCAGCGCCAGATCGGGACCGAGCGAGCAGTTGAGCCCTATCGCGGTGATGCCGAGCGGGACGAGCGTGTCGATCGTGTCCTGTACGGAGTTGCCGAACATCGTCTTTCCGTTCTTCTCGAACGTCATCGAGCACATCACGGGCAGGCCGTATTTCAGCGCCTCGACCGTCGCGACGCGCATCATCTCAAGGTCCATGAACGTCTGGATCAGTATCATGTCGGCGCCCGCGGAGACGCCCGCGTCGAGCATCTCGTCGTATATCGCGGCGCATTCCTCCTCCTCCATGTCGCCGTACGGTTCGAGCAGCTGCGTCAGCGGACCGAGCGACAGGCAGAACTTCACGCCAGTGCCGTCAAGAACCTTTTTCGCCGCTTTTACGCCGCCGGTTATGACCTCGGCGACGGTATAGTTTGAACTGCGTTTCACGGACGGGCCGTTCGCGCCGAACGTGTTCGCGAGGATTATCTCGCATCCGACGTCGAGATATCTTTTAGTCAGCTCCTCTACGAATTCCGGATGTTCCACGTTGTATTTCCATACCGGCGCCTTTGCGACGCCGTTAGCCTCGGCTATGCCCCACAGCGTGGTGCCGACCGCGCCGTCAAGAAGCGTTATTTTCCTTGCCATTTTTCACTCCCCCTATGCCTTTTTTATCGTTTTGCCTTTGGTAATTCCGCCTTTATTGTACGCGTCAACCGTTACGTGATATCCGACGCCGTTTATAAGGCTCCTTATCCCGGCTTTCGTGCCGTTTATTATCTGATACTGCGTGTAAAGCTCTTTTTCATGCGCGCCGAAGCGGACGAAATATCCCTCCGCGCCGGGAACTTCTTCCCACGTCACCGTCATGTTCCGGCCGTCCTCGTCTCTCGCCGCGGAAAACTCCGGAGCGTAAGGCGGAGGTGCGCCGACGGGGGCGCCGAACACGCGAAGCCCCGACACGCTGAACGATCCGCCGGCGGGGAAATCGCCGTGATTCGTTAGTCTTATATATCTGAAGCTTTCGTTTTCAAATTCGAAATACTCGTGAGGGAAATCTTCCTTGTTGTCCCGGCGGTCGGCGAGCATTCTCCATGATGCGCCGTCGTCGGAGACCTCGAGCACGTATTTGTACGAAAAGCCGTTTTCGCGCCCCTCGCACGGCGTTACGCCGGTGTCGGCGAAATTGATCTGAACGGACGATACTTCATATTTTTTGCCGAGGTCGGCTTCTATCCATTCGCCCGCCGCGCCGGTCTTCGCGCTCCACCACGTTTTCATGTTCTCGTCGAACGCAAGCTCGGGTGCGTGGCCGTCGTCGAGCGTCGACGACGCTCTGGCCTTCGCGCCGTACGACAAAAGGCTCATGCCCGCGTCCGCGCCGTCGAACGGCGAGGCCGTTTCGTGCGGATAAAACATCGGGTAATCGCCGCGCAAAGTGTTCGTGTAAAGCCGATCGTCGATTATTTTCGCGGGGAAGAGCGCCAGGCGGCGCTCGAACATGTGGTTCACGCTGATCGACGTCGTGTCCATTTTCCACAGATTGCCGTTCCTGTCCTCGAACAGGCAGCCGTGGCCCGCGCCGCGCATGAATCCGGTCGATTTGAACACGGTCGGGCTGTTGTCGCAGTTTTCAAACGGTCCCATCGGGCTGTCCGAGACGGCGACGCCGTCGCAGTACGTTGAAAACTCTGTCCCGGGCGTTGCGTAGGTGAGATAATATTTTCCGTTTATCTTGTTGCACCACGCGCCCTCGAGGCTCGGACGGCGTTCGATCTCGTTATTGTCGCCGCAGCGGTCGTAGCCGCGGTTTTTGTAATCCGAATAAAACACGGGCACGGGACCCTCGATCACGGCGAAGCCGTTGTCCGGGTCGAGCTTCGAGCAGTGAATCGAATAATCGCCGAGGCCTTCGTAAATATACACCGAGCCGTCGTCGTCGAGCAGAAACGCCGGGTCGTGCCATTCGTAAGGGCGCCCGATATTCACCCACGAATCCGGGTCGAAGGGATCGTCCGAATACAAAACGCTGCCGCCCTGACTGTGCGTTATATACATCCTCTCGCCGATGACGAGCGTCGCCGGCGCGAACAGCGCGAATTCCGGCTGCTTTTGTAAGTCGACTTTTATGAAATCCCAGTTTACGAGATCGTCCGATACCCAGTAACCCGAGCCGTGCGAGGCGAACAGGAAGTATTTATCCTTGTAACGCACGACGGCGGGGTCGGCGGACTCGCGGCCGTTGTAGCTGTACTGATACTGATAATTTATGTTTACGGGATTGCAGAAAGTGCGTTTCTTCATATTTTAATCTTCTTTATCTCTTCCGCGTAATACTGAACGAGCTCGTACTTCGTTCCCGGCATGAGTCTGTGGTCGGGGCAGGGGATGAAGCCGCCGAGTGACGCGAGGCGCTCCATTCTTGCTATTTCTTTGTCTACCGCCGCTTTGTCAACGCGAAGCGCCGTTTTGTCCATGCCGCCGATGCAGAGCAGGTCTTTGCCGAATTTCTTTCTGTTCGGCTCGAACTGGTCGCCCCAGACTCCGACTTCCATCGGAAACATCACGTTGACTCCGTTGTTGAGCCACGTCGGGATGAGCTGACCGATGACGCCGTCGCAGTCTACGGAGATTATGTCTATGCCGTATTTATGGCAGAGATCGTCGCGCTTTTTATAATGTTTGCCGCAGAGCTCGTCGAACTTCTCGGGAGAGAGCAGCGGGCCGTTCTTGAAGCAGATGTCCTCCCAGTAATGCGCGTAGTCGAATTTCGCGCCCGTTTCGAGTATCCGCTCGGTGCATTTGTACTGCATTTCGGCGTATGTGTCGACGATGTCGGCGAAAAGCTCCTCGTCCTCGTCGTACATCAGATAGCTCATGCCGATGACGGTCGTGATGTTTCTTATGTTGCCCATCATCGAGCCCATGTGCAGGCCTACGGGCACGTCCTTCGGGCGTATGTCGTTGAATCTCTTGTAAAACTCGACGTCCACGCGCTCGGGGAAATACTGCATCCTCGGCTTGTAGTATTTTTCAAACGCGTCCCTGTCCTTCAGCAGATAATCGTCTTCTGACGGGATGCAGGTTATGCCGGGCTTTACGCGCTCGATCACGCCGTCCGCGTTCTGCGTCCGCCGCGAGCCGTCGGGCAGCACCTCTATCACCTTGCTCTCGAACGGCGGGCATAAATGATTGTTGCAGCCGACGACGTGATAATAGTTGAAATCCCAGCCGATCAGTTTATCGAGCTGACGCTCCTTGTCGGAGCCGTCGTAGTTGCCGACGGCGAGATCGGCGGGGATCTTGCCCTGCGCCGCCCATTCCTGAAGCAGCTCCGGCCAGTAGCCGAAATGCACCGCGGGCATACGGTCGACGGGCCTGTAATGGAGCAGGTTCATCGCTCTTTCGACGTTAGTCATGCCTTCACCGCCTTTTCCGCGTATTCTTCAAGCATTTCAACGTATTTATGGTATCTCTGCAGAGGCACGTCGGGCGGCGTCTGGTGGTCGACGCTCGGGATGAAGCCGCCGGTCTTCATGACGGGCAGCAGACGCTCGAATTCGGCGCGCATCGCGTCCTCGCTCTCCCTCATAGTCATCTTGTCGAACGCGCCGATGAACAGGAAATCCGGATGCGCTTCGCGCAGGGCGGCAACGTCGACGCCCGCCTTGCGTTCGAGCGGCAGGACGCCTTCAATGCCGGCGCGCTTGAGCCACGGTATCATCCTGCTGACGTCGCCGTCGCTGTCGATGATGACCTTCGTGCCGTGCTCGCGGATGAAGGGAACGACTTTATTGTAATACGGAAGCAGAAATTCGTCGAAGCTGTCCTCGGAGATCATCGGTCCGTTGTTGTAGCTCATATCCTCGCCGAACGTCATGAACTCCGGCGTGAGTATCTCGTAGATGCGGGTCATCTGTCTGATCTGATATTCCGCGAGATCGTCGAGGATCCGGTGATAAAGCTCCGGCTCGTCGTAGAACGAATACAGATGCGGCTCTATCCCGAACAGCGTGCGCGGGAACCAGAAGCCGCCGTCGAGCGAGAACCAGACGGGGAACTCCCCGGCGTCGTGACGCGGCTTGATCGCCTTCATCATCTCAAGCTGTCCGTCCGCGCCGTGCTCCGGATACAGATACGGCAGGATCTTTTCGTATCCCTCCTCGCCCTCCATTATCGGACCGCCGTTGTATTCGGGCTGCGGGCAGTCCGGCGTCTTGTGCGGCAGCCAGAACTGATAATGCTGATCGAGCCCGAGATACGGCGCCACGTCGTGGAAGCCGAGCGTCGCGGGCAGGCCCTGTTTCTGCCATTCCACAATCGTCCGGTCCCACCACCAGGACGCCCATTCTATCATCGGCAGTCTGTCGTCCGGTTTCTCAAAGCTGAGCACCGCTCTGAATCTGTCTCTGCTTGTCATATCATACCTCTTTTCGGTTTCCGATTTTTGCGTATACTTCGTCAATGTTAATTATAGTGGTTTTATTCCCGGTTGTCAAGAGTTTTTGCGCCGTATTAGGCTCAAACAGGTTGACTTTTTTTATATACGTGGTATAATATATCATAACACAAGCAACGGAGGGGAATATGTATACCAAACTCGCAGAACCCGTGCCCGCGCACGAAGGCGCGCCGCACATAAACGCGCCGTCCGTTTACGGCGCCTCGCCCGGCAAACCGTTCCTTTACCGCATACCCGTTACCGGGGAAAGACCGATGAAGTTCACGGCTGAGTTGCCCGACGGGCTCGCCGTCAACGGCGACGGTGTGATCTCGGGCATCGTTTCCGACCCCGGAGAATACGCCGTTATGATCCGCGCCAAAAACCGCCTCGGGGAAGACGAAAAAACGCTGAAGCTCGTCATCGCGCCCGGCGCCGTGCTTCGCACGCCGCTTATGGGCTGGACGAGCTGGAACGCGTTCCGCGACAAATTCGATCAGTCGCTTATCGAGGACACCGCGCGTGCGCTGATCGACACGGGTCTTGCCGAATACGGCTACGATTACGTCAATATCGACTCCGACTGGCAGGGCGAATACGGCGGAAAATTCGACGCCATCCAGCCTAACGGCAAATTCACAGACATGAAGGCGATGACGGACAGGATCCATTCGCTCGGACTGAAGTGCGGAATCTACTCGACGCCGATGATCCTCGCCTTCGGCATCTGTCTGACGCTGCCCGGCTGCACTCGCGGCGAGGTCGATCACAGATATCTCGCGTACCGTGAGATCGGCAAGGAGCGCATGGAGCAGAACAACGTCGATCAGTGGGTCGAATGGGGCTTCGACTACCTCAAATACGACTGGTACCCGAACGATATCGCAAACGCCGCGCCGATGGCGGAGTGCATAAAAAAAGCGCCGCGCGACATAGTCTACTGCGTGACTACGACGGCGGTCTACGAGGATCGCGAGTGGTACAGAAACAACACGAACATGTTCCGCATCGGCGGGGACTCCGACGATCAGTGGAAGATCGTGAAGACGATAAACTTCGACATGGATAAATGGCTCGGAGAGGGGAAGATCGGCGGCTGGGCGGACCTCGACATGCTCGAGATCGGATATTTCGCCGGCCACGAATGCGCGCTGACGCCGGACGAGCAGGTCGTGTCGTACACCGCGAAGGTCATTTTCCCGTCGCCGATACAGATCTCGTTCGATCTGCGGCGCATGACCGGCAACGAACTGCGCATCTGCTGCAACGAAGAGGTAAACGCGGTAAATCAGGACGAACTCGGAGCGCAGGCGTCGCTTTTGTATGAAAGAAAAGACGGCGACACGTGGGTCAAAGCCTACGAAAAGCAGCTTTTCGACGGTTCGCGCGCCGTCGCCGTGTTCAACCTCGGCGAGACGGAGGAGGAATACGCGCTGCCGGCGCCGGAAGGCTTTGTGCGAGATCTGTGGGCAAAAGAAAACCTGCCGTGCGACGGCATACTGAAATTTTCAATGATGCCGCACACGGCGAGGCTGTTCAAACTCTGATATACAAAGTCACCGCTTTATATACGGCGACGCTTTCAAAAAATACGCGCCGTCGCGCACGGTTTTAGTGCAGAAGCAGTAAAGGCCGTCGGACAGACACTGAAGCTCGTACTGACGCTTTGACGCGTCGGACAGCTTCGATCTGTCCGACGGTTTCGTTATAAGCTCGATACGCTTCGTTTTTCTGTTCTCTGACAGATACGAAAGCCCCGCACCGTCCGCCGCGAGCAGCTGCGTGAATGCCGGTTTCTGTTTCAGCTGCGACAGGCTGACGCCGAAATAAGAGAACAGCGCGACTCTTCTGATCCGGGCGTTGGTGAACTGCGCGGAAGAAGCCGCCGTGACGAGCGCGTCGAAGCTGTCCGCGCTTTTTGCCGCGGCGGATACGCGCGAGATCAGCCCGCCCTCGCCGTCCGCCGCATATCTGTAAGGCGAAGTGCGCAGATGGCTGAGTATTATACGCTCGGCGTGTTTTACGTCGGCGGGAAAATCAGGTGTGGACAAAATCTGTTTCGCGTATACCGGCACCCGCTCGAGCGGATCGGCGGAGCTTCTGATAGAGGTCGACGACTCGAGGCCGCCGTTTCTTTTTACGGGCACGGTCAGAATGCCGGGGCAGAGGAGACGCGCCGCTTTTATATATTCCACGGCGAGGATGTCGTTCGGAGACGACAGAAGCTCGCCGTCGCCGTACAGTGCGGCCCTCGCCTGGGCGTACGGCGCGCCGGTCTGCTTCACGTATTCTTTGAGTTTTTCCGTAAATTCTTCGGATGACAGCGTTTCCGCGGCGCGGGTAAGCCGCTTTTCGTCGGCGCATTCCGAGCCGAATACGAGCGCGTCGCCCGGACGGTAAAACCCGGCGACGACCGACAGCGCGCCGCGCGCGAAATGCTCCGCCGACGCCATACACCACGGGAACGGCAGGGACAGCACGAGATCCGCGCCGCCTTCGACGGCGCACCGTGCGCGCAGGAATTTGTCGGCGCACGCGGGTCTGCCGCGCTGGACGAAATTCCCGCTCATCACGCAGACGACGGGCTCGCCCGGGCGCAGCTTTTTCGCCTCGGAAATTATATATTCGTGACCGTAATGGAACGGATCGAACTCGCAGATCAGAAAAACAGCCATGACGACCTCCCTTTCACGGATGATTATACCTTAAAAATCCGCGATAATCAAGACGTATTTATAAAGTTTTTGCGCGAAGGGGGCGCACTTTTGCCGGCAGCGCCGCTTTGTCAAAAAGTTTTAATAAATTATACTTGAAAGATTGCGCCGGATGGTGTATATTATTAGGGATCATAAATCAAAAAACAGGAGAACATAAAATGAACGTACTTGTTGTAAACGCAGGCTCGTCGAGCCTGAAATATCAGCTTTTCGACACGACCTCCGATAAGGTCCTCGCGAAGGGCATATGCGAGCGCATAGGCACCCATACGCCGAACGGCATAGGAGCCGAGGGCAGGATCGAGCACAGAAAAGGCGATTCCCCAAAAATAGTAAAGGATATCCCGATGCCCAACCACGCCGTCGCGACGAAGATCCTGGTCGACACCCTGACCGATCCCGAGATAGGCGTCATAAAGGACATGAGCGAGATAGAAGCCGTCGGTCACCGCATAGTTCACGGCGGTCCGTACTTCTACGAGAGCGTCCTCATCACGGACGACGTCATCGAGAAGCTCGAGAAATGCGTCGACTTCGCGCCGCTGCACACCGTGCCGCACCTCATGGGCATCAAAGGCTGCACCGCCGTCATGCCCGACGTGCCGCAGGTCCTCGTATTCGACACCGCCTTCCATCAGACGATGCCCGAGGAAGCGTATACTTATCCGCTGCCCTATGAGCTGTGCGAGAAATACAAGATCCGCCGCTACGGCGCGCACGGAACGTCCCACCGCTTCGTCTCCGGCGAAATGATAAAGATAATGGGCGGCAAGGCCGAGGGCACGAAGATAGTTACCTGCCACCTCGGCAACGGCTCGTCCATATCCGCCGTCAAGGACGGCAAGATCCTCGATACGAGCATGGGCCTCACCCCGCTCGACGGCATAATGATGGGCACGCGCTGCGGCGCGATCGACCCTGCCATCGTCCCGTTCGTCATGGAGCGCGAGGGCTATACTCCCGCCGAGATGAACGAGATAATGAACAAGAAGAGCGGTTTCTTAGGCGTTTCCGGTATCTCCTCCGACAGCCGCGACATTGAAAAAGCCGCCGCCGAGGGCAACCCGAGAGCACAGCTCGTCACGAAGATCACCGCGTATCAGATCAAAAAATTCATCGGCGCGTACACCGCGGCGATGGACGGCATAGACGCGCTCGTGTTCACCGCCGGCCTCGGCGAGAACAACCCCGAGCTTCGCAGCAGAGTCTGCGCCGGCCTGACGTTCTTAGGCATAAAGATAGACGAAGAGCTCAACGCCGTTTCGCATCACCAGCCCAACATAATCAAGCTCTCCACGGACGAGTCGAAGGTCCTCGTATACCTCATCCCGACGAACGAGGAAAAGGTCATAGCTCAGGACACCGAACGTCTCGCGAAACAGGCGCTCGGCAGATAAGTCACGAAAACAAAAGATCCCTCATATCATACAGCAGTATGGCAGGAGGGATCTTTTTTATGTCCGAAAAACAAGAATATTTTGCGGCGGCGAACACCGGGGCGGGATTCGTCAACTGCTTCGACCGGTTTTTCGATCCGGATAAGCTCGACCGTCTGTATATCATAAAGGGCGGACCGGGCACCGGCAAATCCGCCACGATGAAACTGATCGCGGACGAGGCGGAGCAGCGCGGATACGAAGTTATAAGGTGCCTGTGCAGTTCGGATCCGCAGTCTCTCGACGGAGTGCTGATACCCGGCCCCGGCGTCGGCGTGGTCGACGGCACCGCGCCTCACGTGACGGATCCGGAATACCCCGGCGCGGTCGACGTCGTCGTTGACTTTTATCCGTATTTCGACGTGCCGTATCTGAGAGCGAAAAGAGAAGAGCTTTTGCCGCTCTTCGCCCGGTGCTCGGCACTCCATAAAAGCAGCGGAAGATATCGCGGCTTCGCGGCGCTCGCAAAAGCGGAGGAGATATCGGTCATATCCGCGTGCGTCGATCCGGCGAAGCTGCGCGCGGCCGTAGCTCGCGCCGTGTCCGTGCTGAAAGGAAAGCCGGGCGAGCCGCTTCACCGGCAGATATCGGCGTTCTCGTCGCGCGGCAAGGTGACGCTCGATACTTACGCGCGTCTGTGCGAAAAGAAGATCGCAGTGTGCGACGAGTACGGCTCGGCGTATATATTCATGAACGCGCTGAAGGATAAACTCACGGAGCGCGGGATCGGGTTTTATTACAGCTGCGACACGCTGCTGTTCGGCAACTGCGAGGCGATATTCGTGCCGGGAGACGGCACGTATTTCACCGTGACCGGCAGAGCGGCGGAAACGGACAGGAGCGGATACGACAGGCTGCTGAATATGAAGAGATTCATCAGAGCCGACGCGGAAAGAGCCGTGCGCGGCAGACTCAGAATGTGCGAAAAAGCCGTCCGCACGCTCGACGGCGAGGCGGAAAAGCTGATAACGGAGGTGGGAGACGTGCACGACGACATCGAGGCGGTGTATAAAAACGCCGTCGATTTCGACGGCGTCGGCAGATTGAGAAAAAAGTTGATCGGCGAGATATTCCGGTGAATACCGCGGGCGGCGATAGAGGTGTCCCTGCGGGACGTTCGGTGTGCCTGCGGCGCCTTTGGGGA
>JAFZRM010000146.1 GCA_017619885.1 Clostridia bacterium
CAGCGTTATGAATTCGGAGCTTGACGCTGTTCCCGCGCTGTCGTGCGACATCGAGGCGATGACGGACGAAACGTACTGGCGAAATTCGTCGTTCCTCATAAGCTCCGAGACGATCTCCTCTGCGGAAACGCTCTGGACCTTCTCGTCAACGTACCGCTCGAAACCCGGCACGAGCACGCCGTTGATATATGACAGAGACACGAGCGGGTCGTTCTCAGTCGAATACTCCTCGGCGGCGCCGGATGCAAGCACCGTCATGAAAACGACGATCGCGAGAACCGCAACGGCGGCTTTCTTTATCATTTCGGTCTTCTTTTTCATATACACCTCATATATCCATCTTGACCTGCTGCGCGTTGATATCGAACTCCTCAAGCACCGATCCGGTCGCCGGGAGTTTTATCTTTCTGTATTTTGAAATGCTCTCATACGGCGAATCGGCTTCGCGGAACGCCGCCGCGATCTTCTGATCTTTTTTCAGTGAGAACAGCGTAACGCCGCCGGCGGTCCTCGTCGGCTTGACCGGGATCAGCTTTGTCGAAAACAGTATCGCGCGTTTAGCGTCGGATACAAGCGCGATGTTGAACGGCTCGTCCTCGAAGAACGCGGCGACGAGCGGAGACTTCGTGGAGTACGCTCCGGTCAGTTTCTTTCTGTTGCCTTTCGTCTCGTACGCGGACATCGGCACTTTTATACCCTTGCCGTTCTCGA
Source organism: Clostridia bacterium (assembly GCA_017619885.1). Lineage (GTDB taxonomy): Bacteria > Bacillota > Clostridia > Oscillospirales > CAG-272 > UBA1248. The sequence goes on from JAFZRM010000146.1 coordinate 712, forward strand.
AAATATAGATCAGATTCTGATCGTCCGTGTATTTGTCGACGACCTTCATGTATACGGCCTTTTCGCCCTCGTCAAATCCGAGCTTTGCGGGAACGTAATCGCCGAGATCGGACGCTTTGCTTGATTTGAAGTCTGCAAGTCTCGTGCGGTACATCTGACCGCGATCGGACAGGAATATCACGGAACCTACGTTTTCGGCGTTTTCCCTGCAGAGGATGTAGTCTCCTTCTTTCAGCAGATGGTTCTCGCCGCTGCGCAGAGACGTCAGCGGGATCTTCTTGAAGAATCCCTGTTTCGTAAACACGGCGCAGAGATTGAAGTTGTCGACTTCCTCCTCGGGCTTGTATTCGGGCAGCTCGGACGCGTCGTAGATTATCTCCGTTCTGCGCGGCATGCCGTATTTTTTCTTTATTTCATTCAGTTCTTTTATGATGACGTCCCGTATACGCTTGTCGCTCTTTATCGTGGCTTCGAGATCGGCTATCTCGGACTGCAGAGCGGATATCTCTTTAACACGGTTGAGTATGTATTCGCGGTTGAGATAACGCAGTTTGATCTCGGCGACGTATTCAGCCTGGACTTCCGTCAGATCGAAAGCCTTGCGGAGATTCGGCACGACGTCGGCTTCCTTCTCGGTGCCTCTGACTATCGCGATCGCTTTATCTATGTCAAGAAGTATCTTGCCGAGACCGAGGAGCAGGTGAAGTTTGTCTTTTTTAGTGTTGAGCTCGAACGTCAGCTCGCGCTTCACGCACTCCATCCTGAATTTTATCCATTCGAGCAGTATGTCGTTTACGCCGAGCACGACCGGCTTTTTGTCGACGATGATATTGAAGTTGCAGGCGAACGAATCCTGAAGCGACGTTATCTTGAATAGCTTCGCCATGAATTTTTCCGGATCCGTTCCGCGTTTTAAATCGAGCGTCAGGCGGAAGCCCTCGTAGCCGATCTCGTCGCGTATGTCGGATAACTCTTTTATCCTCCCCTCGGAAACGCCCTTGGTCACTTCTTCGATTATCTTTTCGATCGTGGTTGTATACGGGATCTCCGTGACGTCGATGCAGTTGTTTGCCTTGTCGTACGAGTATTTGGACCGCATCGTAAACGAGCCTACGCCGGTCTCGTATATCGCGCGGAACTTCTCCCGGTCGAACATCAGCTGTGCGCCGAGCGGGAAATCCGGGCCTTTTATTATGTCGATCAGTCTGTCCGGCGTCGTCTTCGGATTTTTCAGCAGCTCGATCGTGCCGTCACAGATCTCGGCGAGGTTGAACGAGCAGATGTTTGTCGCCATACCGACGGCGATACCGGAGTTAGCCGAAACGAGTATGTTCGGGAAAGCCGTCGGCATAAGCGCCGGCTCTTTCATCGATCCGTCGTAGTTGTCGATCATGTCGACCGCGTCCTTGTTGATGCCGCCGACTATCTCTTTGCATATCGAAGCGAGTTTGCATTCCGTGTAACGCGAGGCGGCGGGCGCGAGATCGCGGCTGTACTGCTTGCCGAACGATCCCTTTGAATCTATGAACGGATGCAGCAGCGCTTCGTTCGCGCGCGTCAGGCGCACGAGCGTATCGTAAATAGACTGGTCGCCGTGCGGATTGAGCTTCATCGTCTCGCCGCAGACGTTGGCGGATTTAGTCCTCGCGCCCTCGAGCAGACCCATTTTATACATAGTATAAAGCAGTTTTCTGTGCGCGGGCTTGAAGCCGTCTATCTCCGGTATCGCGCGGCTGAGGATAACGCTCATCGCGTATGGCATATAGTTCGTCTCGAGCGTATCAACTATGAGCTGATCCTTTATCTCCGCCTCGGGCAGCTGTACAATTTGTTCTTCTTTCTTTTTTCTTGCCATATTCCGTCGTACCCGTCCTTAAATATCTGCGTCCTGATAATACTCTTCGCTGTGCGCAGAAATGAATTCTTTTCTTGCGTCAAGGTTGTTGCCGAGCAGCGTGTCGAACATCTCGTAAGTCTCCTCCGCGTTGCAGGGCTGGATGCGGATGAGCCTTCTCGTCGCGGGCGACATCGTCGTCAGTTTCATCATGTCCGGCTCGTTCTCGCCGAGACCTTTGCTGCGCTGGATGGTGACTTTCTTGCCCTCGTATTTTTTCAGTATCTCAGCCTTTTCGTAATCGTCGTATGCGAATTCCGTTTCTTTCCCACACGTTATCTCGTACAGAGGCGACTCCGCTATGTAGATATATCCCTCCGAGATCAGCGTCGGCAGCAGACGGTAGAACATTGTCAGAATCAGCGTTCTGATCTGGAATCCGTCGACGTCGGCGTCCGTGCATATTATGATCTTATGGAATCTCAGATTCGTTATATTGAACGCCGATTCGCCCTTTTTGCCGACCTTTATCTCCGCGCCGCAGCCGAGCACCTTAACGAGGTCCATTATGATCTGGTTCTGCAGGATCTTCGAGTCGGTGCTTTTCAGGCAGTTCAGAGTTTTGCCGCGTACCGGCATGACCGCCTGGAAATACGGATCGCGCGCCAGCTTGCAGGAGCCCAGAGCCGAGTCGCCCTCGACTATGAACAACTCGCATTCGCCCGGATCGTGGCTGCGGCAGGGCACGAATTTATCTATGCGCTTCGTTATATCCGTCGTCGCCGGCGCGAGTTCTTTCACTATATTCGCTCTCGCCGCCTCCGCCGCTTCTCTGCTTTTCTTATTTATGATTATCTGCTTGTAAAGCGTATCCGCTTCCTGAGGCTTTTCGAGGAAGTATATCTCGAGATTGCGCTTTATATAATTGTTGAGGAAGTCGTATATGAATTTGTTGTTTATCGACTTTTTCGTCTGGTTTTCGTAGCTGCAGTAAGTCGAGAAGCTGTTCACGATAATGACGAGAGAATCGGCGATGTCGGAAAACGGTATCCTCATATCGGGTTTCGCCTTGCCTACGGTCTTGGCATACTTGTCTATCGCAGACGTGAACGCCATGCGCACGGCTTTTTCGGGCGAGCCGCCGTTTTCGAGGAAGCTGCTGTTGTGGAAGCACTGAAGCGCGCCTACTCCTTTTGTGAAGCAGAACGTCATCTCGAATTTCACCTTGTAATCGGGCTTATCCTCGCGGTCGCGGCCGGAGCCCTCGCTCTGCCAGAACACGGGCTGAGTTATAACGCTGTCGCCGGCGAGCTCGCGCAGGTATTCTCGTATGCCTTCCTCGTAATAATAATCGTTTTCCTCAAACGAACCGTCCTCCTGCTCGTATCTGAGGTGGAACCGCAGACCGGCGTTGACGATCGCCTGTTTGCGGATTATATCGGTCAGGGCGTCGCGCGGTATCTTTATATCGGTGAAGACTTTCAGGTCTGGTCTCCATTTTATGACCGTGCCCGTCCTCTTTTCCTTGCGCGACAGCTCCGTTTTAGAAAGCTCCGTCACGGCGTAGCCTTCGCGGAAATCGATAGAATACATGACGCCGTCGCGGTAGGATCTGACGTTCATATACTCACTTGTATACTGAGTCGCGCAGGCGCCGAGGCCGTTCGTGCCGATAGCGAATTGGTAGTTTCCGGAATCGGAGTTGTTGTTGTACTTGCCGCCGGCGTAAAGCTCGCAGAATATAAGCTCCCAGTTGTATCTCTGCTCCTTGTTGTTGAAATCGAGCGGGATACCGCGACCGAAGTCCTCGACCTCGACCGAATCGTCGTTGAACAGCGTGATATTGATGAGATCGCCGTATCCTTCCTTCGCCTCGTCTATCGAGTTCGAGACGATCTCGAACACGGTCTGGATGACGGCGTCGATCCCGTCGGAACCGAGCATGACGCCCGGCTTCAGCCTGATCCTGTCGGCTCCTTTCAGCTGTGTAATGTCTTCGTTTGAAATGATCTTCTTCGGCATTTATGCACATCCTTATGATAAAAAATATTGATCCAAAATTATTCTAACAGGATTATGTTAAGAAATAAAGCGTGCGTAAAAAATATTTGTAAATTCTATATTTATGCGAAATATATTGACTTTGCACTAAATATATGATAAAATGGAAAAAAATGAAAGGTCGGCAACATCATGAAAAAATTAACGTCATTTACTGTTTTGCTTGTCCTCGCCGCTCTGCTCTTAGGCACTTTCGTCGGCTGTGCGTCCGATCCGGGCGCGGTCACGACGGCGTCGCCCGACGGTTCACAGAGTACGGTCGAGGAAGCCGTGACGGAGCCCGAGGAGACTTATTTCATACCCGCCCAGACGTTCGGCGGAGATGAATTCACCGTTCTCTGCCCGGGCGTCGGCGACAACGAATGGGAGTGCAAGGACTTCTTCGCCGAAAACGACAGCGACGATCCAGTCGTCTCCGCGGTATTCAGAAGGATGTCTCTGATCGAGGAAAAATTCGGCGTCAAGATCACGCTCAACGTCGACGCGACACGCGGCACGATAGGCTCGCTCGTCAAGCGCGACATCACCTCGAACGACATGGAATACGATCTTGTAATGCAAGTCATGTCGAACGCTTACACGCTCGCGCAGAACGGTTATCTGTGCAACCTCGCGGAAGTCCCGCACATAGATCTTTCGAGCGACGTGTGGGATCAGTCGTATCTGCAGCAGTCATCGATCGGCAACGTCAACTATTTCGCGACCGGCGAGATCACGACGATGGACAACGACGCGACCTGGGTCATGATGTTCAACAAACGCCTTGCCGCGAACCTCGATCTCGATATATACAGCCTCGTCAAGAACAACGAATGGACCTTCGACAAGCTCCTTGAGTTATCGAAAGACTTCTACGAGGATCTGAACAACGACGCCAAGGCTGACGAAAAAGACAAGTTCGGTATAGCGACGACGATAGACTTCATCCAGGGCCTGTTCTACGCCGCAGACGGCAGGATCATAAGAAAAGACAACGACGATATACCTTATCTCGATTTCAACACGGAGCGCAATTCCGCGATAATCGACAAGATAATCAGCATCTACTATTCAAAGAACAAGGTTACCTTTGACTGCCACGATTTCTCGAACGTAAACCCCTCCGTGCATCTGCTCGCTCAGGCAATGTTCGAGGAAGACAGGGCGCTGTTCTACTCCGAAGTCATGCAGTGCGCGATAAGACTGCGTGAAATGGAAACGGACTACGGTATAATCCCGTGCCCGAAATTCGATTCGTCGCAGAAGGAATACACGACTCACTCGGTCGCCGCGGTCACGCTCTGCGCGATGATCATGAGCAATCTCAAAGGCAACACCGAGCGGCTCGAGCGCGCCGGCATGATAACGCAGGCGCTCGCCGTGGAGGGCAAGAACATACTGACGCCCGCGTACTACGAAAAGTCGCTTAAGACGAAAGGCGCGCGCGACGCCGAGTCTTACGATATGCTGCCGATAATCTTCGCGAACCGCACCTGCGACATCGGATATATGGCCGAGGAAAGCGCCGTCGCTAATATGTATTCACAGATGCGCGCGATGGTCAAGAAAGGAAGCAACGAGCTCGCGTCCGTCAACAAAAAGAACTCCAAATCCGTTGAAAAAGCACTGAACAAACTGATAGAAAGCTTCGAAAAACTAAAATGATCATAAGCGGCGACCGCCGCAGGAATGGCAGGAGATAATATGAATAAAAAAGAATTAGTACAGCTGTTCAGCGCTCCCGGCGCGGAATACCGCGGAAAGCCTTTCTGGAGCTGGAACGGCGAGCTTGAAGAAAAAGAGCTCAAACGTCAGGTCGACGTCATGAAGGAAATGGGGCTCGGCGGCTATTTCATGCACAGCCGCGCCGGCCTTATAACCGAGTATCTCGGCGACGAGTGGTTCGATCTGATAAACAAAACGGCGGACCACGGCGAGCAGGTCGGTATGGAATCCTGGCTTTACGACGAGGACCGCTGGCCGTCCGGAAGCGCCGGCGGCAAGGTGACGATCGATCCGCAGTACCGGATGAAATCGCTTTACATCTTTGAATCTTCGCCCGATAAATACACTCCGGCCGAACAGGAAACGGCGCTGTTTTCCGCCGAGCTTGAAGGTGTGCGTCTCGGCAAATACGAGCGTATCAGACCGGAAGACGTAAAGAACGTGCCCGCGGACAGAAAAATACTGCAGTTCCGCGTGATACCGGATCAGCCGAACAACAACTACAACGGAACCACGTACATCGACACGATGAGCGAAAAAGCCGTCGACAGGTTCATCGAGCTGACGCACGAGGAATATAAAAAGCGCTGCGGCGACAGGCTTGGGAAGAACATAAAAGGCATATTCACCGACGAGCCGAACAGAGGATTTGCGTTGAGCACCCGCACGGAGCGCGACGGCGTCGTGTCGTCCACCGCCCCGTACACGGACGACCTTTTCGAAGAATTCGAGAAAAGATACGGCTACGATCTTTTGCCGGTACTGCCCGAGCTGTTTTATCAGAAAAACGGCGACCCGTACTCGAAGATCAAACTGAATTTCTTCGATCTGACCTGCAACCTATTTGTCGAACGCTTCATGAAGCGCATAAACGACTGGTGCGACAAGAACGGCATCCTCTTCACCGGTCACGTTCTGCATGAAGACAACCTGACCTGTCAGACCGTCCCGAACGGCTCGCTGATGCGCAACTACGCGGTCATGGGTCTGCCGGGAATAGACCTGTTGAGCGAATTCAACCGTTGCTACTGGATCACGAAACAGCTTTCGTCCGTTTGCAGACAGCAGGGCAAGAAATTCATGCTGTCCGAGCTTTACGGATGCACGGGCTGGCAGTTCAATATGCGCTCGCACAAGGTCGTCGGCGACTGGCAGGCGCTTTTCGGTATCAACCTTCGCTGTCAGCATCTTTCCTGGTACACCATGGAAGGCGAATCGAAGCGCGACTACCCGGCGAGCATCCTTCATCAGTCGCCGTGGTACAAGGATTATTCGTACGTCGAGACGTATTTCGCGCGCTTCGGCGTTCTGATGGCGGAAGGCGTGCCGTGCTGCGAAACGCTCGTCCTGAACCCGATCGAAAGCATCTGGATCGCCACGTATCTCGGCTGGGCTCACGGGCTCAGCTGCGCGTCACCCGTAGCGCTGAAAACCGAGGATCAGTACGCGAAGACGTTCACTTATCTCACATCTAATCATATCGACTTCGACTACGGCGAAGAGCAGCTGATGGCGACGATGAGCAGCGTCGACGGAGATAAGCTCCGCGTAGGCAACTGCGCTTATAAGACCGTGATCGCGTCCGGCATGACGACGATGCGACGCAGCACGCTGGAACTGTTGAAGAAATTCAGAGCGGCGGGCGGAAAAGTCATTTTCACCGGTGATATAGCGTCGTACGTAGACGGCGAACGCTCGGACGAAGTGATAGACTTCTCGCGCGAATGCGAGATCGTCGAATTCACCGCCGATAAACTCGCCGCGGCGGTAGGGTATGACGCCGTCGGCTCCGTTTCCTTAAAGAACAAAGACGACAAGCCCGAAAAAGACGTGTTCGTACAGCTGAGATATTCTCCCGATGCCGACTGTTATATCGCGTGTCTGCTCAACACCGACCGCGACAAACCGAGAGACGTCACGGCATATTTCCGCATCCCCGCAGGATATACCGTCGAGCGCTGGGATATGGTAAGCGGCAGACGCACCGCCGTGCCGTATTCGTATTCGGATACCGGAATACTCAGCGTACCTGTCTCGCTTTACGCCGCCGGCTCCGACGCGTTCGTGTTCGCAAAGCAGGCGGAAGAGCTGCCGGAAGACAAGATCTATGAACCTACTTCGGAATCCGTGATCGAAGGCGAATTCGATTATGAAAAAGACGAGCCGGACGTATGCGTCCTCGACTTCGCTAAGTGGAGGCTTGAAGGCGGCGAATTCTCCGAGGAGAAAGAATCGCTTAAGATCGACCAGTCTGTCCGCGATCACTTCGGGCTCGAGCACAGAGGCGGCGGAATGGTACAGCCTTGGTACGCGAAGCTGCACTACAAGGAAGTTTACGGAAATATCGAGCTGCAGTATACGTTCGACATCGAGCAGATGCCGGAGGGCAACGTGTATCTCTGCGGCGAACGTCCCGAATTCAACGAATATTCGATCAACGGCGTCGTTCTGTCGTGCCCGGATCCCGACGATTTCTACATCGACAACTGCCTCAAAAAGATGCCCGTGCCGAAGTCCGCGCTTCGTATCGGAGAAAACACCGTTACGGTCAGAGTCGCTTTCATGCGCACGACCAACATCGAATCTCTGTACCTGATCGGTAAATTCGGCGTAAGGATAGACGGTCACAGGCGCTATATCACTTCTCTGCCCGACAGGATCGGTTTCGGCGAAGCGAAGGATTACAATATGCCGTTCTATACCGGCTGCATCACTTACGTGATCCCGAACGGCAGATTCCCGAAGCCCGCGGAGGGCGAGCGCGTGATCGTCCGCGCCGCCGATTATTTTGGCGGTCTGGTCAAGGTCAACGGTCAGATCCTCGCGTGGGAGCCATACGAAGCCGACGTCACCGAAGCCGTGACCTCAGGCGAGGACGTGCGTATAACGCTCGTCGGAACGAGAAGGAACCTTTTCGGACCGCTTCATCTGGTACCCGTGTTCGACGGCGCGTACGGTCCCGGACATTTCGTGACCGGCGGCGACAGATGGACGGACGACTACAACCTCATCCCCGCGCACCTGGGAAAAGTCACCGTAAAGACGGCAAAACCGATCTGACAAACGATCCGCTGTGCGAAATTTTTCGCACAGCGGTGATTTTTTTGAATTTTCATGATGCGTTTTCTAATCTTTTTCCGTCTTTATGTATGAAAGCACAAAGGAGGACCGTATGAACGACAAGGAAATAATATCCATGTTCTTTGCCCGTGACCAGCGCGCGGTCGCGGAGACTAAAGATAAATACGGCAATTACGCACAGAAGCTGTCAGTGAGGATACTCGCAGATCCGTATGACGCTGAGGAATGCGTCAACGACGCGTATCTTTCGCTGTGGAACAGCATTCCGCCGAACAGGCCGCGCGATCTCGGAGCGTTTTTCTGCCGTATAGTGAGAAATCTCAGTATCGACAGACTCAGACGCGATACCGCGAAAAAGCGCGGCGCCGATATCTGCGCGATAACCGACGAGCTCGCCGAATGCCTGCCCGGCGCCGACAGCGCCGAGGACGCGTACATAAAGGATCAGCTCAGGCAATGTCTTGATCGGTTCTACAAAAAGCTGTCCGCACGCGACCGCGACATATTCTTCAACCGTTATTATTTCGCCCGCTCGTCGTCGGACATCGCGGAGAAGTTCGGTCTTTCCGAGGAATACGTGCGCACTCTGCTTTCAAGGATGAGGAACAAACTTAAAGATCATCTCGGATCGGAGGGTTACAGATGAAAAAAGAAGATCTGTTTTACGAGATAGGAAACGCGGACGAAAAATATATAAAAAGCGCCGAAAAAAGCTATAACAAAGGCGAGGGTCGCGAAAGGAACGGAAATCTCGCGCGTGTGTTTAAAGCCGTCGCGTCAGTCGCCGCCGCGGTTTTAGTCATCGGCGGAGTATGGTTTATAGCTATGCGCCATTCGGTAAAAGATCCCGGCGTCGCGTCGCCCGGCACTGAAAGTGCTGATGATGTGCAAACCGCGGACAACGACGAATACAAAGCGATCAAAACGGCGCTCGACGAATTCATGTGTTCAAACAACGCGCATGAGACCATAGGCGATGAAGGCTGTACGAATTCTTTCTGGGACGTCCCGTCCGGAATGTACGGAGATTATTATGTAGGCAACTGCATCACGCGCGGAAAAGGCGATGACCTAAAGTATTTCGCCGTGATCGACAAAGCGGATATGGCTTTTACGGATAATGAAAGAGTTGATATTATAAACGGGATATCAGTACAGTACGGCAGCAGTCAGGAAATAAAGGTGCTAGCAGGCGGTAAGCTGTATTATAATCTCAGAGACGCGGCAGAGGCCGGCATACTGACCGACGACGACGTATATATGATCAACAACCATCTTTTAGGCTTTAAGCCGTCGCAGCCGGATACGACACAGCCCGACGTCGACAAGACGAGACTGTTTGCGGATATCGAATTTGACGAAAACGGCATGATGACGAACAATTTGCTGATAAAGAGTGCGCTGAAATGCATAGAGAGATATCCTGCTGAAAACGGCGTCTTATACTCATTCTCTTTCTCGACTTATAAATGCGCCGTGATACTTGACCGCTTCACTTCTCAGGTGACTGCTGCAGGCAAGCAGACCGTCGCCGGATATCCGTTCGTATTTTCAGGCGCAGGCACGGAATTCGTGATCATAACTAAAGAAGGTATGTACCTCGGGCTCGAAAACGCGTATAACAGAGGCGCGCTTAACGATGAAGAAATAAATGCTTTGTTCACTGATTACTCCGGCGTAAAGAATTATCTTTACGACAACTCACTTCTCGAACGCGCATTCAGCGAATATCTGAACGGCTGGGAAATTATGGACTCCCGCCGTGCCGCTCAGATCGGCATCCCGACAAAAATCACGGATTATAATTATGTAAGCATAGATTTCTGTATGCGGCTTTCTGATAAAAAATACGCTGCGCTGTTTTCGATCGTTAACCAACCTGTGCTTGATTTTGAAACGATGACGAGTACGATCAACGGTTATGATTTCGTATATAAAAACGGATCCGTACTGCGTGTTTTCTGCTTCGGCGAATTGAAAGAAGCGGCATACGCGGATCTGTCCGCCGACGATACTAAAAAGCTTTATTACGCGTATAACGATCATATGGGATTCTACACATCCGATATGGAGGCCGTACCGATGCTCGCCGCGATACGTGATTATTTCAAACAAGGCGAAGCCGGCGATTACGGAGATTACACCGTATCTTTCGTATTAGAAACACACGGAAAATACATCGCGCTGATATCTCACACAGGGACAGACTTCACAGCAAATATTTGGAGGGATACTGTCGCGGGATATGTTTTCACTCACGGCAACGGCCAGGATTTCACCGTAATATCCGGAGACAGAACGTATTACGGACTTCACGACGCGTATGAATCCGGAATGCTCGACGTCTCCGATATCGAAGCGCTTCACGTGCGGCTATACGGCAACAATGCCGCGGATCCGACAGAATAAAAAAATATCATATAAAAAGCGGGGAGCGTCAAGCTCTCCGCTTTATCACTTTGGGGTTTTGTCTGCTTGATTTTCACTTTTTTTCAATTATTTCCGCAAAGGTATTGACAAATCATGATTTTCGTGATATACTGTGTTAGCACTTGGATGATTAGAGTGCTAATATGAGTGATACCGAAAGGAGAATATATATGAACTACCAGAAACTTACCGAAAAAAGTCTCGGCGCGATCCAGGCGGCACAGAATCTCGCCCGCGAATACGGCAGCCCCGAGCTTACGGAAATACACGTTTTCTACTCGCTTTTAACACAGGAAAATGCTCTGTTGCCGCAGATATTCAGATCTATGAGCGTAGACACTCAGTCGCTTGAGAACTCGACTCTGACGGTGCTTCAGTCGCTGCCGAAGCAAACTGGCGGATCGCTTTACATGAACTCGACGTTGGGCGACGCGCTCGACGAAGCAGAAAAGAAAGCTCAACAGATGAACGACGAATACGTATCCGTCGAGCATCTTTTTCTCGGTATGCTGAAGCATCCCGACGCCAACCTTAAACAGCTTCTGAAAACGTACGACATTACCGAAAACGAGTTCCTTGCCGCGCTGAAAAACGTCCGCGGCAACAGCCGAGTCACGAGCGAAACACCGGAGGATCAGTATCAGGCGCTTGAAAAATACGGTCAGGACCTCGTAAAGCTCGCGCGCGAACGCAAGCTCGACCCCGTAATCGGCCGTGACGACGAGATAAGGCGCGTCATCCGCATACTTTCGCGTAAAACGAAAAACAACCCGTGCCTGATAGGCGAGCCTGGCGTCGGCAAAACGGCGATCGCAGAGGGTCTCGCGCTCCGTATCGTCCGCGGCGACGTGCCGGATAACCTCAAAGACAGAACGATATTCTCGCTCGATATGGGCGCGCTTATCGCGGGCGCCAAATACAGGGGCGAATTCGAGGAACGACTGAAAGCCGTGCTGAACGAAATAAAGAAGTCCGACGGCAAGATAATCATGTTCATCGACGAGCTTCACACCGTCGTCGGCGCCGGCAAGACCGAAGGCTCGATGGACGCCGGAAACCTGCTCAAGCCTATGCTTGCTCGCGGCGAGCTTCACTGCATCGGCGCGACGACTCTCGACGAATACAGAAAGTATATCGAAAAGGATCCGGCGCTTGAGAGGCGTTTCCAGACGGTGCTCGTCGAGCAGCCGTCGGTCGAGGACACGATAACGATCCTGAGAGGCCTCAAGGAAAGATACGAGGTCTACCACGGCGTAAAGATCCAGGACAGCGCGCTTATCTCCGCCGCGGTCCTTTCCGACAGATACATTTCCGACAGATTCCTGCCGGATAAAGCGATCGACCTCGTGGACGAGGCGTGCGCGCTCATAAAAACCGAAATGAACTCGATGCCGACCGAAATGGACGAGATCTCCCGTAAGATAATGCAGCACGAGATCGAAGTCGCCGCGCTGTCAAAGGAAACGGACAAACTCTCGCAGTCACGTCTTGAAGAGATAAAAGCCGAGATTTCGCGCGAGCGCGACGAATTCAACGAAATGAAGGCACGCTGGGAAAACGAGAAGGCGGGCATCGGGAAACTGCAGTCGCTGCGTGAAAAGATAGAGGCGACGCAGGCGCAGATCGAAGCCGCGCAGAACAGATACGACCTTGAAAAAGCCGCGGAGCTCAAATACTCCGTTCTGCCGAAGCTTAAATTCGAGCTTGAAAACGCGGAAAAGAACGCTGCGGACGGCTCTGAAAGATCGTTTTTGCGCGATAAAGTGACTGAAGAGGAGATCGCCAAGATCGTGTCGCGCTGGACCGGCATACCGGTATCTAAACTTATGGAAAGCGAAAAATCAAAGCTGCTCCACCTCGACGATATTCTTCATAAGAGAGTCATCGGACAGGACGAGGCGGTACAGAAAGTCAGCCAGGCGATCCTCCGTTCGCGCGCCGGCATCGCCGATCCCAACAGACCTATCGGATCCTTCCTGTTCCTCGGTCCGACCGGTGTCGGCAAGACCGAGCTTGCCAAAGCGCTTGCCGAAGCGCTGTTCGACGACGAGCGCGCGATGGTCAGGATCGACATGAGCGAATACATGGAAAAGTACTCCGTTTCGCGTCTGATCGGTGCGCCTCCCGGATACGTCGGATACGACGAAGGCGGCCAGCTCACGGAAGCCGTAAGGAGAAAGCCGTATTCCGTCGTGCTGTTCGACGAGATAGAAAAAGCGCATCCCGACGTCTTCAACGTACTGCTGCAGGTGCTCGACGACGGCAGGATCACCGACAGCCAAGGCCGCACGGTCGACATGAAGAACACGATAATCATCTTCACGTCGAACCTCGGCTCCGACATTATCCTCGACGGTATAGAAAACGGCGAGATCTCGGAGAAAGCGAGAGCCGGTGTCAACACTCTGCTCCGCCGCAGCTTCCGTCCGGAATTCCTCAACCGTCTCGACGAGATAATCTTCTACAAGCCGCTTACGCGAGACGATATGTACAAGATAGTCGATCTCATGCTCAAAGGCATATCGAAGAGACTTGAGCAGAAGCAGCTTAAGCTCGTGCTGACCGATGAAGCGCGTCAGTTCGTGATCGATCACGGTTACGATCCCGCGTTCGGCGCGAGACCTTTGAAGCGTTATCTGCAGTCGCACGTGGAAACGCTTGCCGCCGAAAAGATCATCCGCGACGATCCGGCGCCCGGCGACACTCTCACGGTCGACGTGATAAACGGCGAACTTGCAATAAAATAAGCAAACAAAAAGGCGGGAGCCGCGCTCCCGCTTTTTTTATTCTCAAAGTCCGAGTAAAGTATAGACCGCCGGATAACTTATCGGCGAAAACGAGCCGATCAAATATATGGCGTCGCACACGATCAGTATAAAATAAATCGCGATTACTATGCTCTTCATCACGTTGTTTGCTGCGATCGGTTTGCTCGAGTATTTGCCGAGCGCCGCAACGGATCTGATGAATCCGCCGAAAGCCGCCGGGTCACCGAATACGAAACAGCCTTTCGGAATGCCGAGAATCATCCTGTTATCGATCAGCAGATTATAGCGGTATTCGTTTTCGAGCACCGCGGTAACGCTTGTATAATAGTACGATCTTTTATCGCCGTTGTCTTCCTCGATCACGATCTTTTCCCCGTCGAACCTCGTTATGCAGCCGATCGGGCCGTTTCCGTGCGACGTCTTTCTGAAAAGCAGATATCCGCGCACGGATGGAAAATACAGGATCCTCGTCAGACCGATTAACAGTATCAGTAAGCCGAACATTATTAAAGAAAGATTATGTCCGGTGACGATACCGGCAAAAACAGTAAAACTGCCAGCGATCATGACCATCGCGAAACTGATATATAAAAGGACAAGATTAGCTGTCAGCGCCGGTGTTAACGGGCTTTTCAGCATATCTTTGCACATTTTATAATCTACCGTGTAACGGCATTCGAATAAAATCGCATCAAGCGGTGATCCGTACATTTTTACACCTCACAAATTTATTATCATCATCACGAGGATGACCATTATCACGACTTCGGCTAAAAGCAGCGCGGCAAGGAAAAACGAAGCGACGGTCACCGCGGCGGAAAGCGCCTTTTCGCGCCTTATATCCGTGCGGTATTTCATGAAGCGCGCAAGTCCTTCGGCGTCGCCTTTAACGAAAGAACCGTCGGGGATCGTAAACAGCGACCGGTCGGACGTGACCGCGTAACCCGCGCGCGTCCGTCTGAATCCCCACAGATCCTTATACGGCGTTTTTTCTTTTTCCATCCCGTCGACGCAGACCGACACCGCCTGACCGTCAAAGGAAACGATTATCTCCGGCTTTTTCTTTTTCCCGCACATGATCCGGTATCTGATCTTTGAATACATCGTCGGGCCGGCGGCGAAAGACAGCATGCAGATGAGAAGATGAAACACCGCTGCTTTCAGGCAGGAAATAACTGTTTCCGGTTGACTTTTCATCACGAGCTCCGTGACGACTACAGACGTCAGCATGCAAAACGATACGATGAAAACGATGCGCGTCAGCGCGAAAAACACTTTATATCCCGCGCCGCGTCCTGTCACGGCAAGATACATGTCGTTTTCCGTATAATCAAATATCGCTTCGTACAGCACTACGCTCTGCTCATCCATCTGCTTTCACCGTTTCATTATCGTTGATATCATTATAACATTTATCTAACCGATTGTCAAGGGGAAATAATAAAATCTTGACGGTGGCGCGGTGAAATCGTTCGCTTCGCTCACTAATGAAGACGGCAACCCTGTTGCCTGATGAAGCGAAGTCGCCCCCCGTTCCTATTCAGCGAACGCAGTGAGCGTCTTCATTTCTTCATTAGCGAAGCGTCTTCATTTGCCCGAAGGGCGACTTCATTGAAAAATCCTCGCCGAAGCGAGGATTTTTCTGGGGTGGATAGTCGGATTCGAACCGGCGACCTTCAGGGCCACAACCTGACGCGCTAACCAACTGTGCTATATCCACCATATATGGCGTACCCTGACGGATTCGAACCGGCGACCTACTGCTTAGAAGGCAGTTGCTCTATCCTGCTGAGCTAAGGGTACGTATGCACCTTTTACAAACGGTGCTTGTGTATTATACACAATATGAAGAACATAATCAACGGTATAATATTAAAAATCTATGTCCGCATATTTAACAAAGTCTCGTATCGAAATTCGGCGTTTTGCTTCCGTCGTGATCGACGATTTCTTCAAAACCGATCCCGACAAAAAACGGCACGATATCCGAAATATCACCGAAATATATTTAATATTTCTTTAAAAATGTCTTTTAAATTGTTGTTGACATATCATTTATGTTTTGGTATACTTGGAATATAAGTAAAATCAGGCCAAATTTTCGGTGCCGAGGTACAAGTCGATGACGGACATCCAGAAAGCGTCTTTCAGCAAGCGAATTTTCGCGTTCCTTGCCGATATAATAGTCGCCGCGATCCTGACGGCGGGCATATACCTTCTCTTGTCGACAGTACTCGGCGTCGATAAATACAACGATAAATACAATGAGATAATCCGTCGTTATGAAGAAGAATACGGCGTGTCGTTCAGCGAGACAGCGAAAATGACGCGCGAGGAATACGACAGATTACCCGAGCAGGAAAGAAAGAATTATGAAGCCGCCGTCGCCGCGGCTAACGCCGACGACGAGGCTAACGCCGCAATAAAAGCGTCATACGGAATCTCGTTTTCAATATTCGCGGGAGGCATAGTCGTCTCTGCGCTTTTGCTCGAGTTCCTGATCCCGGCCTTCACCGGGGACGGGCGGACTTTGGGCAAACTTCTTTTCGGGCTCGGTGTAATGCGCACCGGCTGCACTAAACTGAGCAGACCGGTTCTTTTCGTTCGCGGAGTCGTCGGCAAAGGTATACTTGAAGCCGCGCTTCCCGCCGCCGTGCTCGTCACCTCGATATCCGGAGTCACCGGGATATTCGGTCTGATACTGATCGGCATATTCCTGATCGCCGAGATCGTCTCGCTTATCAAGAGCGGCGGCAGCTCGATGCTCCACGACGTCCTCGCCGACACGGTCGTGATAGACTGGGCGAGCCAGCGTATCTTCAATACCCAGGAAGAACGCGACGAATACGAGAAAAAAGCCGCGGCGGCTTCAGCCGCGCTTGACCCTTACAACGACCAGACGGTAAAGCAAGATTTACCTGAAAATAAATAAGAACGGACAGGAGACGGTATGAGAATTATTTTAAAAAATCTCACTAAGATCTTCCCCAGCAGGAACAAGAAAAGCCATGAGGAAGTAGTGGCCGTCAGCAATCTCGATATCGAGATTCCGGACGGAAAACTCATCGGTCTGCTCGGACCATCGGGCTGCGGCAAAAGCACGACGCTTTATATGATAAGCGGCCTGCAGAAGCCAACCAGCGGGCAGATCTTCTTCGGAGACAAGGACGTCACAACGCTTGAGCCGGAGCACCGCGGCGTCGGACTCGTCTTCCAGAACTACGCGCTTTATCCGCATCTCACGGTAAAGCAGAACATCCTCTTCCCTCTTCAGAATCTCAAGGGTGAGGAAAAGCTCTCGAAAGATCAGATGCTCGACAGAGCCCAGAAGGCCGCGGATCTCGTCCAGATAGGCGACCTTATGGACAGAAAGCCGAACGAGCTTTCCGGCGGTCAGCAGCAGCGCGTCGCGATAGCGCGCGCCCTCGTCAAGGCGCCGAGAGTGCTTCTGCTCGACGAGCCGCTGTCGAACCTCGACGCGCGTCTGCGCCTGCAGACTCGTGAGGAGATCCGCAGGATCCAGCGCGAGACCGGCGTCACCACCGTTTTCGTAACGCACGACCAGGAAGAGGCGATGAGCATCTCCGACATGATCGTCGTCATGAAACAGGGCGTCGTCCAGCAGATCGGCGAACCGCAAAGCGTCTACGACGATCCCGGCAACCTCTTCGTCGCGCAGTTCCTCGGAACTCCCCCGATCAACACGTTCGACGGCGAGGTAAAAGGCGGTAAGCTCTACATCGGTGAAAACGCCGTCATGGACGTCGACGTGCCCGACGCCGCAGTCGCTGTCGGCATCCGTCCCGAGGGTTTCATACCCGCACAGGACGGCAAACTCTGCGGCAAACTCATAAACGTCGAAGTCATGGGCCGCGACTGCTCCGTCGTGTTCGACAACGCCGCGTGCCGCAAGCAGAGCGTTCGTGCGATAATCGACGCCGATATCAAGATCAGCGCCGGCGCCGAAAACGAGGTCAGATTCGATCTCAAGAGAAACAAAGTCTTCATATTCGATAACACTACCGGCGACAGAATAAGGTTCTGAGGTGGTATCTATGAGTAAGGAAAAAACTGTCAAGAAGAAGAAACTGAGCAGTGTCAGCGACAACATCGACGTAAAGAACCAGTATAAAGGCTGGCTTTACCTGTCGCCCGCGCTGATACTTCTCATAATCTTCTCTTTCTACCCGCTTCTTAACACGTTCAGGATGGCGTTTCTGAACGGTTACAACGGTCTCGCGATCGTCGGCGGCGAAAAATTCTCGATAGGCATCGAGAATTTCAAGACGGTCATCAATTACGTGGACTTCAAGCTGTGTCTTAAAAACACGCTCCTGCTCTGCGTCATAACCGTGCCGATCTCGACGACGCTCGCACTTCTCATATCGGTCGCGCTCAACTCGATCAAACCTCTGCAGAAGGTATATCAGACCGTGTTCTTCCTGCCTTACGTCACTAACTCGATCGCCATTGGCATGGTCTTCCACGCCATGTTCACGCAGGTCGGTCTCGGTGATCTGATACAGACAGCGGGCATAATAAACAATATCATCGGTGTCTTCGGCATCGGACCGATCAACTTCGTCAACGTCGGTTCGACCTGGGGCGCCAACATGTTCGTCGTCTGCACGTACATAATCTGGCACGCGCTGCCGTTCAAGATCCTCGTGCTGCTCGGCGGACTGCAGAACGTCAACAAGCAGTATTATGAGGCCGCGAAGATCGACGGCACGTCGAAGATACGCACGTTCTTCCGCATCACCATCCCGCTCGTTTCCCCGATGCTCGCCTACGTCATAATCACTTCGTTCATAGGCGGCTTCAAGGAATACTCCAGCATCGTAGGTATATTCGGTGAAGGAATGGGCCCGGGCGGCAACGGACAGATGAACACGCTTGTCGGTTACGTTTACAACATGCTCCCGAAGAGCAACTCCGGCAACGCTTCTGCCGCTTCGCTCATACTGTTCGGCATCATACTAATAGTCACCGCGATAAACGGTTACGTCAGTAAGAAGAAAGTACATTATTGAGGTGCGGTATGTCGGAATTTAACAAATCAATGAAAGAAGTCAACGTTGAATCGGCCAGTCGTTCCCAGCGTACTTCAAAGATCATACGTTACACGATAACGTACCTGTTTCTGACGGTCATGGCGGTCGTCGTCATCTTCCCGTTCTACTGGATGATCATATCGTCGTTCAAGACGATGGACGAGTACCGCGCAAACGTGCCGACGCTGTGGCCTCAGAACTTCGTGCTCGAAAACTTCGCCACCGCGTTCAGCAAAGCGAACCTGATGAATCTTTTCGCTCACACGATGTTCGTCGGCGTCGTATCGACCGTGCTTTCACTCATCGTGACGGTGCTCAGCGCGTTCGCGTTCTCAAGGCTGCACTTCAAGGGCAGAAACCTGATGTTCGGTCTTCTGATGGCGACGATGATGGTCCCGGGCGAGCTTTACACGATCACAAACTACCTCACCGTATCCGGCCGGCTGCCGTTCATTTCAGAACCCGTCGAGGCGCTGGATATCACGAACACTTACGCCGTCCTGATCTTTCCAATGCTCGTCAGCGTGTTCTACATCTATCTGCTGCGGCAGACGTTTCTGCAGATACCGAACGAGCTGTACCTTGCGGCAAAGGTCGACGGCACGAGCGATTTCAAATACCTGTGGAAGGTAATGCTTCCCCTGTCCGTTTCAACTATAATAACGATCACGATACTTAAGATGATGGGCGCGTGGAACGTGTACATCTGGCCGAGGCTCGTCGCGAACGATGAAGCTCACCAGCTGATCACCAACGGTCTGCGAGGCGCGAGCTTTACCGACGAATTCGGCGAGACGAACTATCCGGCTCAGATGGCCGCCGTCTCTATCGTATCGTTCCCTCTGTTCCTCGTCTTCGTGTTCCTGCGCAAATACATCATGCGCGGCGTGTCACGCAGCGGCATCAAGGGATGACCGATATACCGCCCCGTATCCGGGGTCATATATAGAGCAAGTTTATCACAAAAGGAGATCACCGTATGAAAAAATTTATCGCACTGATGCTTCTCGTCTTCATCTGCCTCTCCGGCTTCCTCACCGCCTGCGGCGACAAGGAACCGACTGACAGCAACAATCAGGGGAGCAAAACTTCTCACTCCGTACCCGAGGGCGACGTCACCGTCACGTTCTACCATACGATGGGCAAGAACCTGCGCGACGTGCTCGTAAAGTACATTGAGAAATTCAACAAGATCTATCCAAACATAACGATAGACGAACAGTCGATAGGCGGCTACGACGACGTCCGCGACCAGGTCATAACCGAACTGCAGGCGGGCAAACAGCCGGCTATAGCGTACTGCTACCCCGACCACGTCGCGACTTACCTGCGCAGTAAAAAGGTCGTCGACCTGAACGAATACATCAACGACGAAAACGTCGGCCTCACCGAGGCGCAGATCGCCGACTTCATCGCCGGCTACTACGCCGAAGGCAAGCAGTTCGGCGACGAGACCAAGATGTATACGCTTCCTTTCTCCAAATCGACCGAGGTCATGTATTACAACAAGACCTTCTTCGACGCCAACGGTCTTAAGGTTCCGGATCACTGGTTCTCGACCGGCGCCTCCGACGACACATCCATGGAGTACGTCATCAAGAAGATAAAAGAGATCGAGCCCACGAGCATACCGCTCGGCTACGACTCCGAGGCCAACTGGTTCATCACGATGACCGAACAGCTGAAGACTCCGTACACCCAGGCTGTCGACAACGTCGCCGACCGCTTCCTGTTCAACAACGAACAGAATATGGACTTCTGCAACAAGTTCCGCAGCTGGTGCCTCAACGGTCTGATGACCACGCAGGCGATCTACGGCGGCTACACCTCCGGTCTGTTCACCAACACGTCGACCAACGACAGCGGCATCGTCATCCACTCCTACATCTCGATCGGTTCTTCCGCCGGCGCGACGTATCAGTGCCCCGCCAAGCTCGACAACGGCTCGTATCCGTTCGAGGTCGGCATAGCTACGATCCCGCAGGCCGACGCCTCCAACAAGAAAGTCATCTCCCAAGGCCCGTCGATCTGCATGCTCAAGCAGAAAGATTCCAAAGTCAACGACGCGGCTTGGATATTCATCAAATTCCTTCTCACGTCTCCCGAATTCCAGGCTGAGTTCTCGATGACGTCCGGTTACGTTCCCGTTCTCAGATCCGCTTACGAGCTTGACGCCTACAAGGATTTCTTCGCCGGCGCCAACAACTACAAGGACGGTATCGCGGCTCTGTCCGCAAAGATCTGTATGGAGCAGGAAAGCGCTTACTTCACTTCTCCCGCGTTCGTCGGATCGTCCGACGCTCGTGACGAAGTCGGCAAGCTGCTCGTCAGCTACATCTCCGCCGCCGAGAACGCTACCGAAGCGGAACTCAAGCAGCTGTTCACCGACGCGTACAATCGCTGCATAACGCTTAACCAGTAAATTCTTTAGAGATGAATAAGAATAGTATTTTAAAGCTCCTGTCGCTTTTGCTCGCGCTGTGTACCGTCGTTTCAATGACGGTGACCTTGGCGTCGTGCAAACGCGACGGACCTTCAAACGATACGACCGTTGACGGCAGCGGCACGGAGCCGGCGGATACCGAGGATGAGGGCGTATGGGAGTACGTCAGAGATCCCTCGCTTCCCGACTTCGCGACGATGGTGACGCTCAACACGTCGGATATCAACAGCGACTTCGACAAGACCGGCAGAGGTCTCGTCACGGTCGAGCAGTATATCGACGGCGATACGGTCCATTTCTGGAACAACAGCCGTACCGAGATAATCAAGGTGCGTTTCCTCGCGATCGACACGCCGGAATCTACCGGCAAGGTCGAGCCGTGGGGCAAACCGGCGTCGAGATTCACGAAGTCCAAGCTTCACAGTGCCGCCGAAATCGTGCTCGAGAGCAACGAGGAAGGCGAAGTCACGATGGACTCGACCGGCGACCGCTATCTCGCGTGGGTCTGGTACAGGCCGAAGGACGGAAACGTCTGGCGCAATCTCAATATCGAGATCCTCGCCGACGGTCTTGCGATGGGCAAGAGCTCTTCCTCCACCCGTTACGGCACCGTGGCGCTAAACGCGCTGACGAGCGCGAGAAGCGAGAAGCTCAACCTCTATTCCGGCAAAAAAGACCCGCTGTTCTATTACGGCTCGGCTGTCGAGCTTTCGATCAAGTCGCTCGTGCTGAACAAGAGCGCTTATAACGCGACAAAGGTCAGATTCGAGGGCGTCGTCACGAAGGAAAGCGGCGGCGGCATCTACGTCCAGTCGTTCGACGAGGATACGCAGCAGTATTACGGCGTATACGTCTACGGCGGATACGCGTCGCTTGCGCCGAAGTTCCTCGTGCCCGGTTACAAACTGCTTTTGACCGGCACCGCGGACGACAACGAGAGCTTCGGCTTCCAGGTATCCGGACTTTCGTTCTCGCTGATCGACCCGACTGACGACGATACGAAGATACTCGAAAAAGACGTGAAAGTCGCTCCCGTCGTCATTTCGGCTGACGAACTCAACAACAACGAAACGCTCGAAAACGTGCTCGTACGTCTTGAAAATATAACCGTGACGAGCATCTACACGACGCAGAGCACCACCGCGAGCGACGGTGCAATGACGCTCACGTGCCGCTCTGCCGACGGCAAGACCGTTACAGTGCGCACGGTCAAACTCACGAACGAAGACGGTTCCGACGTTACCGAGGATTATTTCCGCGGCAAGACGATAAACTGCAACGGCATCGTGACGTTCTACAACGGAAATCCGCAGCTTAAGCTCTTTACCCTGAGCGACTGCGAGATCATATCTCAATAAACGATTGAAACGAGGAGAAATCTTATGAAAAAAGGCCTGGCTCTGATACTGGTCTTGTTCATGCTCGTCTCCGCTCTTGCCGCATGTAAAGGCGATGGCGAAGATACGACCGCGTCAACAAACGAACCGTCGAAAACGATGACTCAGGATATCGTTGACAATGCGGCCGGCGTAATATACGAGTACAACAAACCCGGTATTGACAATTCCGTCACAACATCGTTCAAGCTTCCCACAAAATACGTTGACGTTGACGACAATGAATTCGATATCACATGGGAAGCGGTCGGCGGCAACGGTCACGTGACCGTCGAACCGTCGGATAACAACTCCGTAAACGTAGTCATAGGTCCCGATGCCGTCAACGGAGAAGAATTCACGATAAAAGGAACAGTTAAAAACGGCGAGTTTTCCAAAGATATCGAGATGAAATACGTCACGAAGGTCATTGCCGCTACGGACGTTCTCGAAGAAGCCTACAAACTCGCGGTCGGCGAGTCGCTCGACGGTTCTTATACTCTTTCCGGCACTATAACCGTCATCAACACGCCTTACAGCGATGAGTATAAAAACATTACGGTAACGATCGTCGTCGACGGTTATGAAGATAAACCCGTACAGTGCTACCGCCTCAAAGGCGAGGGCGCCGACACGATCAAGAAGAACGATAAGATCACTGTCACCGGTTCGCTGAAGAACTACAACGGTACGATCGAATTCGACGCCGGCTGCACGCTTGACAGCATTGATTTCGTATCAGAGGACACCGCTCCCAAACTTGAAACGCCCGAACAGATCGTAAAGGCGCTTTACGCTCTGAACGCCGGCGAAGCCCTCGACGGAGGTCCTTACACGTTATCCGGAACGATCACCGATGTCCCTACTCCTTACGACGCAGGATACAACAACGTGACCGTTGTCATCGTTGCCGACGGTCTGACCGAATATCCTGTGACCTGCTACCGCCTTAAAGGTGACGGCGCGGATACGATAAAAACCGGCGACAAGATAACTGTCAGCGGTTATATGAAGAGATACAACGATACGTTTGAGTTCGACGCCGGCTGCACGATCGTCAGCATTGACGAAATCGGTGATGCTTCCACTGAAACAACGCCCGATACTGAAGCTGACACCACTCCCACGTCTCCCGATCTCGATACTCCCGAAAAAATAATCAACGCTCTTTACGCGCTGAAAGACGGCGAGACGATAGACGGCAAATACACGCTTACCGGTAAGATCACCGCAGTCAACACCAAATACAGTGATCAGTACAAAAACGTCACCGTGACAATAGTCGTCGACGGGTTTGCCGACAAGCCGGTCCAGTGCTTCAGGCTCAAAGGAGACGGTGCCGATACGATAGCGGAAGGCGATACGATAACCGTTACCGGCGGTCTGAAAAACTACAAAGGCACGTTTGAGTTCAACGAGGGCTGTAATCTTGACAAAGTCGTCAAGGGTTCCGGCACGCCGGAAGAAACAACGACCAAGGAAGAAACGACCGCTCCGTCCGACGATCCCACTCCGAAGACCCCGAAAGAGATAGTCGAAGCCGCATATGCCCTCGGAAAGGACAAAGCGCTTGACGGGACCTGGACGCTTTCCGGTACAGTTACGGCTGTCAATACTCCTTACAGCGAGGAATTCAAAAACGTTACCGTCACAATAACCGTCGACGGATGCGAAGACAAGCCGATACAGTGTTTCCGCATGAAAGGAACAGACGCCGACAAGGTTAAGAAGAACGACAAGATCACCGTCACGGGCAAGCTTAAAAACTACAACGGCACCATAGAATTCGACGCCGGCTGCACGCTCGATAAGATCGATTTCGTTTCCGAGAATACTTCGCCGAAGCTTGAAACTCCGGAGCAGATTGTCAAAGCGTTGTACGCACTCAACAAAAACGAAGCGCTTGAAGGCGGTCCGTACACTCTTACGGGTAAAATCACGTCCATCCCCACGCCTTACGACAGCGGATATAATAACGTCACAGTGGTAATAGTCTGCGACGGACTTGACGAGTATCCCGTTACCTGCTACCGTCTCAAAGGCGACGGCGCCGACACGATAAAAGTCGGCGACACGATCACCGTAAAAGGCAATATGAAGAGATACAACGATACGTTCGAATTCGATTCCGGATGTACGATTGTCAAATAATAATCAATCAAAGGAGTTATCCAAATGAAGAAGATCATTTCATTCACGCTTTGCATGGTAATGGTGATATCGCTTTTCTGCTTCGCGGTGAACGCGGCGTCTACTGTTTCAATTGTTGCCAGCGAAAGCGGTTTCGAAGACAAGGCGCAAGTTGACAAAGTCACGAAAGACGGCGTGACCGTGACGTTTAGCAAAGCCACCGGCAATAACGCCCCTGTTTATTATGTAAACGGTAACGCGTTCAGAGTCTACGGCGGCAATACGATGACGGTATCCGCCGAAGGAAATATCACCTCGATCACCCTGACGCTTGCTTCCGCAAACAATCTCGGCGAGCTCAGCGCGAACACCGGCACGTATACGGTCAACAAAACGACCGGAACGTGGACCGGCAGCGCCTCCGAGGTCGTGTTCACCAACACCGCTTCGAGCGGTCATGCGAGAATACAGGTCATCGATATTGAGATCGGCGGTTCCTCAACTCCGCCGACGACCACCGAAGCAACCCAGCCCGATCCCGAGCCCACTTACACGACTCCCGAGGAGATCGTGAACGCGCTGTATCAGCTTGAAAAAGGCAAGTTCCTTCCGGGCGGCCCCTACACGCTTGAAGGCGTTATCAAGAGCGTCGACACGAAATACAACTCCGAGTACGGCAACGTGACCGTTACGATAATCGTCGGCGATATGACCGACAAGCCCGTACAGTGCTTCAGACTTGAAGGCGAACACGCCGCAGATCTCGCTGTCGGCGACAAGATCAAGGTCAAGGGCGAGCTGAAGAGATATAACGATACTTACGAGTTCGACGCGAAATGCCAGATACTCGAGTATACTAAAGGCCAGACGACACAGCCCGAGCCCGAGCCCACCTACACGACGCCCGAAGAGATAATCAACGCGGCATACGCGCTTGAAAAAGGCGCGGCGCTCAACGGCACCTATACTCTGTCCGGTACGATCACTGCGGTAAACACCATTTACAGTGAAAGATACGGCAACGTGACCGTCACGATGGCAGTCGATGGGTTTGAAGACAAGCCGATCCAGTGCTTCCGAATGATAAACGGCAGCGGTGTTGAAGCCGTTGACAAGATCGGAGTAGGAGATAAGATCACCGTCACCGGCACGCTCAAAAACTACAACGGAACGATCGAATTCGACGCTAACTGCACGCTTGACGCGTATACGATCGTCGAAAAAGAGCCTGAAGTCATACCCACGACTCCGGAAGAGATCCTCGCCGCGCTCTATGCTCTGCAAGATCAGGAGTCGCTCGCCGGTCCGTTCACACTCACCGGTAAGGTAAAATCTATCGATACCGAATACAGCCAGGAATACGGCAACGTCACCGTTACGATAGTCGTCGACGGATTTGAGAACTATCCGGTCCAGTGCTACCGTCTTGAAGGCAACGGCGCCGATAAGGTAGCTGTAGGCGACACGATCACCGTCACCGGTTCTTTCAAGAATTACAGGGGCACTTATGAATTCGCTCAGGGATGCACGCTCGACAAGCTCGTAGCGGCAGACCGTCCCGTTGATCCCGATACGTCGCCCGATACCTCGGACGCTTCCGTCATCGCAGCCGTCGTCGCGGTAGTCGTATCCGCCGGCGCAGCTGCCGTTGTGATCAAAAAGAAACACTGAGTGTTAACAAAAAAAACGGCCGGCCCGTACGGGTCGACCGTTTTTTTTCGGTATTATTTGAGTATTTTGATCTGACCGATTATGGGAAGCTCTTTGGCCTGTCCCCTTGCGGCAGCAACTATACCGAGCACTGCGAGAACGAGAAGACCTACGCTGATGATCCAGCCGATAACACCGAACAGCCAGCCTATCTTCGGGATCATAGAAAGGATCACGCTGAATATGAGATAAGACGCAACCTCGAATATCGCAAGCACGAGGCCCTGATTGGCGTGGAAACGCGCGAATTTGGAGTCTTTTGCCGCGAAAATCGGAACGAGAACAAGAATACCTATGTATGCAAGTATCCCCATTACTTTGTTCTGCTGAGCGTCTTCCTTATCGAACTCAGCCGTTCTGTCCGTGATGGTGAAAAGTCCTTTTGAATCTGCCATGACATTTTCTCCTTATATATTATTTATCCGTTTTTAGTGCGGATAGTTTTTCGATTGCAGCCCGGTCCGTCCTGTTTGTCAGCAGCGGTGTCACCGAGCAATATCCTGCGAGCACCGCGTCGGTGTCGTATCTGAGATCGAGCGGACCGTGCACGTCTCTTGTAAGATACACGTCAGCTTTATACATGTTCTCTCCCGCGTCTATGAAGTGATCGCGGAAAAACGTCTTTCCCTGCTCCGTCAGAAGCACGCCTCCGACCTTTTCGGGGATATTGACGTTCAGCATCCCGCAGTGATCGAAGATCCTGTTTGACTCTATGTAATCCCAGACGTATGGAAGATACGCCGAAGCCTGTTTCGTGTTGCCGCGGATCGTTGAAAACGAAGCCGCTTTGATACCGGCGTAATTTGCCTCGAACGCCGCCCCGCAGGTTCCTGAATACGCGATGTCGTGTCCGAGATTGAACCCGTTGTTTATCCCGGAAAACACGAAATCGAAGTCGACGCCCATCCTGTCGGCGACGAACCGCACGCAGTCGGCGGGCGACGCGTCAACGCTTATCGCTTTTATCCCGAGATCTGCGTACGCGTTACTTTCAACGACTTCATACGGGTCGTGTATGACGATGCCCTGTGAACGCCCGCTCTGTTCGTATTTCGGCGCGGCGATAAAGACTTCTCCGAGCTGTCTGCTCCACTCTGCGAGATAGCGCAGACCTTCTCCGTAAAGCCCGTCGTCGTTTGTAAGAAGGATCTTCATATCAGCCCGGGGTGCTCCTTTTTGAATTTTTTGAGTATCCCGTCGGCTTTCGCTATCAGCTGAGCTTCTTCTTCGCGGCTGTAAACGGTGGCGCCGCTCGCGCAGGCGTGACCGCCGCCGTGATATCTGCTGGCAAGCGGCTGCACTTCGACGAAACGCGAGCGCAGGCGCACGCGGATCGACTTATCGTCGTTTTCGATGAAGGCGAGCCATATAAGACTGCCCTTAATATGCTCCATGAGCGAGACGCTGTTGCTCGCCTCTTCCTGCGATATTCTGTGTCTTTTCCGCAGGGCGTTGCTGATACGCAGATACGCTACGCCGTTTTCGGTAAGCTTTATCTTTGATATAAGCGACGCGCGGAAACGCAGCGTTTCATATTCTTCCGAGCCGAGCTGGGCGTATATGCTTTCCATATCGATCCCGGCGTCTATCAGAGTTGCAGCGAGCCGCATCGTGTCTCCGGTAGTGCCGCGGAATCTGAAACGGCCCGAATCCGTCACCATACCGGCATATATACATTCCGCCGCGCGCACCGGCAGTTTAAGCCTGTCTCTGTTTGTAACGTACAGGTCGGCGATCATCTCGCAGACGGAAGAACGCTCCTCCTCGATCCATGCGATATCGCCGTATTCGTCGTCGATTATATGGTGGTCAATCTTTATCAGATAAGCGCCTTTGTTAAAGCGGTCGTTCGCCACGCGCGACGTGCCGCCCGTATCGAGAACGATAACGAGCGCGTTGTTATAATCATCATCCGTCGGTTTAGGTCCCTCATCGCCTAAGAAAGAGACGTATTCGGATCTGTCGGCGTTGTCAAGAAATACGCGTTTCCCGGGAAATGACGCGCGGATGATCTCCGCAAGCCCCAGCGTTGAGCCGACGGCGTCTCCGTCCGGCCTTTTATGACGGCTCAGTATGATCGTATCATATTCTTCTATTTTGTCTATTATGCTTTTTTTAACGGCTTCGTTCATTTGTCCTGCTCCGTCAAGACTTTCAATTCTTCAAGCAACCTCATTGCTTCCGCTCTGTCGGCTACGTCGCAGCCGGAGGCCTTCTGATGACCGCCGCCGCCGTGCAGCGTCGCGACCGGGTTTATGTTGTATTTGCCCGATCTCAGTTCACAGAGCACCTTTTCCCCGTCTTCTGTGAAGTTCACCCAGATATCTATGCCTTTGATATCCGCCATGACGTTCACCATACCGCGCGAAACGGAAACGGGATCCTCGATACCGAGGGCGGCAATTTCTTCGACGGTGTTATAAATATATGCCACGCGGCTGTTTTCATATACGCTGATCTTTGATATGAAAGCGGCGCGGATCTTGACGGTAGACAGATCGGACGCATACAGCTCCGAATAGACGGAGTTTGAATCGACGCCGTGAGAAACGAGATACGACGCGAACTCGAAAGTGCGCGCGCTCGTGCAGTCGTAGCGGAAGCGTCCGGAATCCGTGACCATACCGGTGAATATCGCCGTCGCGGCCTTCGGCGTCAGCGTCAGCGAACATTCGAGCGAAAGCTCCGCGATCATCCCACAGCAGCTTTCAAAGGAAGTGTCTACTATCTCGATATCGGTAAACGTCTCGCAGTATATATGATGGTCGATCCTGACGGTCTTCTCCGCCAACCTGAATCTTTTATCTGATACGAGCTCCTCAGTCGCGCTGTCGAGCACGAACGCGAGCGCGCCGGCGTAGTATTCGTCATCGATAACGTCCATAACGGAGCCGTTCATGAAGGAATATCTTCTCGGCTCGTCGCCGACCTTATATATCGTTTTTCCCGGGAAATTCTCTTTGAGCAGCTCATACAGCCCGATCTGGCTTCCGAGCGCGTCGCCGTCCGGGAACGAATGGCGGTGTATGATTATCGTATCGTACTGCCTTACAGCCTCTATCACTTTTTCAAACATTTGTCTTTTCTCTTTTCATGTGAAGCTGTTCGTAGATCTTCTCGACGCACTTGTCGGCGCCTTGGTCGTAATTTACCGAAAAGTCACACAGCTCGATATTTCGCATCTCGAAGTCGATCGACATAAGGCGGCTGACCTTGTCTTCATCCGGTATGCTTCGGCCGACTATGTTCATATAGATATCGTGCTTGCTGCGCTCAGTGAACACGAGCAGCGTGCGGGCGCCGTAAAGATTCTTCATCGTCACCGCTCCGCAGATGTCGATCGGTATCACGGCGATCCTGCCGCTGTCGACGATCGGCGCTATATGCTTTTCGGAGGTGCCGAAATGATATTTGCCGTAGACCGTCGTCTCGATGAATTCGCCTCTGTCCTTCGCTTTTATAAACTGCTCCGTCGTGACGAAGCGGTAAGCGCTTTTCGTCTCGCCGGCTTCGCGCGGCCTCGTCGTCGTAGTCACAGGTTTCTCGAAGCGTTTGTCCTTCGTCAGCTCCGCGGCGATCTCGGTCTTTCCGGTACCTGACGGGCCGACGAGGCACAGCACGCCGCCCTTATGAAGATCCGGCGCCTTTCCGACGAACGAATTACCGATCATTTTCGCCAGGTGTATGAAATCCTCGTAAGTATTGACGGACAAAAGGCCCGACAGGTCCGAATTCCACGGACGGCGCATCAGTACGGGATACGACGCCTGCGAGGACGAGATGTTATGGACGCCGTCGTCGAGCAGTATGTCGAGGTTTATCACGTCTTTTCTTGTTCCGATAAGGATATTTCCCGTCGGGACTTCCGGAAAATCAGAGGCAAGGCGCTGTGCTCGCGCACTCATGCAAACCGCGGGGACCGCGGTCACGAAAAAGACGTCGGCGATACGGCACAGCTGTGAAACGAATCTCTGCGCGCCTGCGTAAAGGGGCTGCGTCGCGACAAATTCCGGCGATGAAAAATAAGCTATCCTCTCGTCGGCTATATTGCCCTGGAGTCCCCATCCTGTTATGTTGTTTATATCGAGCGCCGGGTCGTCGCCGTATTTCTCACGCAGAAGACGAAGCGCGTACGAATTGCATTCGTACAGTATATCGTCCACGTCGAGCCCGATACGCAGTCTGTATTTTCTCATATATTCATAATCCGTATACTTTTTTATCAGTATATCATACTTTTTCATTTTTTACAAGAGCTTTTTATAAAAACGATAAAAAAATCGATAACGCACTTTGACATTATCGATCGTCTGACAGAAATGAAAGATCCTCACATCAGCGAGGATCTTTCTGGAGCGGATGAGGGGAATCGAACCCCCATAGCCAGCTTGGAAGGCTGGTATTCTACCACTGAACTACATCCGCGTGTTCTTTTGTTCGGACGTTAGATATAATATCACAAAAAAACCGCTTTGTCAAGACCGAAACGATATTTTTTGTATTTTAATTTATAAAAAATACTTGCTAAATCCGATAATGGATGCTATAATGAAACAGTAGTTGTGCGTAAGGGGAATCGCTTATGGAATTTCTTCGTGTAGTACTGATCATAATCGGCGGCGCGGCTGCCGTCATACTGATAGCCGCGCTGATATCTACGTTTTATCACAGACAGAGGGACCGCGCCCGCAAAGGCAAAAGCCTGTCGCCCCGTGAAGAACTTGATTATTTTCTGACTGACAACAACTACAGACAAAACGTCTTCATCTCCCTTTACTTCCCCGTTCTCGCGGAAGGAACAGTCAAGACTCATCATTATCAGCGCGCGGACGCGGTAGTCGTGACGAACGGCGGTATTCTGATCCTTACCGTGTTCGACAGGCCCGGCAGGATCGACAACACGGACGACGAGCTTTGGGTCGTCATCAAAGACGACGACAGGCGCGAGATCGAAAGCCCGCTCGTATCGGCTGAAAAATGCAGGCAGGCGATCCACGCCGTTATGAAACGCGCCGGATACGGAAAGGTGCCGATATACTCGACCGTCATTTTCATAAACGACGAATCGATCCCCCTCGCGGGCGACGATGATATCGTATATATGTCCGAGCTTGAAAAACTGCTGCACGACCTCGGCAGGCAGTCGGTGCTCGGCAAGATCGACCAGTTTTACGTGAGCCGCGCGATAAGATCTGCCGGAATGACAAAAGAAAAAATAAGAAAGAACAAATTGTGATACGGAGTTTTATATGGATAAATATGATGTTGTGATAATCGGCGGCGGTATCGGCGGTCTCATGACGGCTTATTCGCTGATAACGAACGATCCCGGGCTTAAGATATGTATGCTCGAGCGCGGGAACGCGATCAGACGCCGCGTCTGTCCGATGCTCACCGGCGCCTCGGATACGTGTCTGCGCTGCAAAAACTGCGCTATAATGGAAGGCATGGCGGGAGCCGGGGCGTTTTCCGACGGTAAATACGTCATCTCCACCGAATACGGCGGCTGGCTGACAGAATTCATGCCGGATCAGACCGTTATAGATTACATTGAAAAAGCCGACAAGATACTCGTCTCGTTCGGTGCGACGACTGAACGTTTCATGCCGAGCGACGAGCTGAAACAGCGTTGCCTGCGCTACGATCTGCACATGGCTCAGGCTCAGGTCAAGCATCTCGGTACAGACTCCAACTACGACACCATGGTCAAGCTCATCGACTATCTGTCCGAGAAGATCAACATCATAACAAACGCGCCCGTGTCCGACATAGACGTCAAGCTGCATACCGTCACTTATTCAAACTGCGGCAGCGAGCACAAGGCGAAGGGCGACAGGATAATCGTCGCGGTCGGCCGCGCCGGCTCGGGATTTTTCTCCGACTGGTGCAAAAAGAACGACATACCGCTCGAAAACAACCAGGTCGATATCGGCGTTCGCGTGGAGCTTCCGGCGATCATCTGGCAGGATTTCGCCGAAAAGATATACGAGCCGAAGATCTGGTACCGTTCAAAGGTCTACGGCGACAAAACGCGTATGTTCTGCTTCAACGACCGCGGTTCGGTCGTCATGGAAAACACGGACGGCGTACTTACGGTCAACGGCCATTCATACCGCGACGAGGCGAAAAAGACGAAGAACACGAACTTCGCTCTGCTCGCTACGATGAAATTCACCCATCCGTTCAACAACCCGATAGAATACGCCCGCCACGTCGCGAGCCTTTCCAATCTGATGTCCGGCGGCTCCGTGCTCGTCCAGCGGCTCGGCGACCTTCGCCGCGGCAGACGTACGGACGAGAAACGTATCGCGGCGTCGACTACGCGTCCTACACTCAAAGCCGTCCCCGGCGATCTCTCGCTCTGCATGCCCAAGCGTCAGCTCGACAACATAATCGAGACTATCGACGCGCTCGATCAGATCGCGCCGGGCACCGCGAACTACGATACTCTGCTCTACGGCGTCGAATGCAAGTATTATTCCGCAAGACCTCTGTGCAACGATTTCGAACTGTTCGGAACGGAGGGCATATACGCGATAGGCGACGGCGCGGGATTCACGCGTTCGCTGTCTCAAGCCGCGGCAAACGGTCTGTATGTGGCTGATAAAATACTGGGTAAATAAACTGTTTGTTAATTATTCTTTAAATACCGCTCCTTATAATTGACTTTTGCGTCAGAACGTAGTAAAATACACACAGTTGAATATCCGTGAGGGAGTAATTTGGCGCGCAAGCGCTTCGGCAGGATCAACAGCCGGCGGTAACCCCGTCTGGTCCTGTCGGTACGAATAAAGTATAAATGAGACTCATACATTTTTAAATGTATGGGTCTCTGTTTTTTTAAGCGTGACACCGCTTGAAAAGAAAGGATATAAAATGAAATACTACCTGAAACCGATCGATGAAACTCTGTCGGATCTCGGTACCGGTCTGTCGGGTCTTTCCACCGCCGAGGCGGAAAAGAGGCTCTCCGAGAACGGTAAAAACAAGCTTGCGGAAGCGAAGAAGGAATCGATAATCCACATGTTCTTCCGTCAGCTCGCGGATCCGATGATAATAATCCTCATCGTGGCGGCGATAATATCGGCCGTGATCGCGATCACGCAGAAGGAATCCTTCGCCGACGTCATCATAATCGGCGTCGTCGTTATCCTTAACGCGGTGCTCGGCGTCTATCAGGAAAACAAAGCGGAAAAGGCGATAGAAGCGCTGCAGCAGATGACGGCGGCGACCTCGAAGGTCATACGCGACGGAGTGCTCCGCGTCGTCAAGAGCGAAGACCTCGTCGTAGGCGATGTAATCGTGCTCGAAGCGGGCGATTCGGTCCCCGCCGACGCAAGGATAATCGAATGCGCTTCGATGAAAGCCGAGGAATCTGCTCTCACCGGCGAATCGGTGCCGGTGAACAAAACGGTCATGACGCTCAGCGCTAAAGAAGACGGAAACGTTCCTCTCGGCGACCGCACTAACATGGTCTACATGGGATCGACCATCGTATACGGTCACGGAAAAGCGGTCATCACCGCCGCCGGTATGGATACCGAGATGGGCAAGATAGCCGACGCGCTGACGCAGGCTGACGAGGGAAAGACGCCGCTGCAGATTAAGCTCGCGGAGCTTTCGAAGATCCTCACGTATCTCGTCATCGGTATCTGTATCATAGTCTTCGCTGTACAGGTCTTCAAGGACAGCAACTTCATAAACGAGCTTAAAAACGGTGAATTCAAGCCGGTCATAAACATGCTGATGATAGCCGTCTCGCTCGCCGTCGCGGCGATACCGGAAGGTCTCGCGACCGTCGTCACGATAGTGCTTTCGATCGGCGTCACGAAAATGTCAAAGCGCAACGCCGTTATAAGGAAGCTTACCGCGGTCGAAACGCTCGGCTGCACTCAGATCATCTGCTCCGACAAGACCGGAACGCTGACTCAGAACAAAATGACAGTCGTCCGTGAATTCTGCAGCGACAGCAAGCTCCTCGCGATAGCCATGGCGCTGTGCTCCGACGCACAGATCGGAGAGTCGGGAGAGGCCGAGGGCGAGCCTACGGAAAACGCTCTCGTCAACTACGCAAACAAGCTCGGATATAATAAGACGGAATACGATAAGACACAGAAGCGCGTGGGCGAGGCTCCTTTCGATTCGATGAGAAAGATGATGTCCACCATCCACGACAACGGCGACAGCTACATCCAGTATACTAAAGGCGCGCCTGACGAGGTGCTCAAGAAGTGCACGCGGATCCTGAAAAACGGCACCGTACGCCCGATCACCGACGCTGACAAAGCCGAGATAGCCGAGCAGAACAGATCGATGGCAGACGACGCGTTAAGAGTCCTGTCCGCTGCTTATAAAACGTACGATACTCTGCCGGCTGATTTTGAAGCCAAAGCGATCGAGAACGATCTTATCTTCCTCGGTCTTTACGGTATGATCGACCCCGTCAGACCCGAAGTCAAAGACTCCATCGAAGAATGCAGACGCGCAGGAATCCGCCCGATAATGATCACGGGCGACCACATAAACACCGCGGTCGCGATCGCAAAAGAGCTCACGATTATCTCCGACGCGTCGCAGGCGCTCACCGGAGCGCAGCTCGACCGGATCCCCGACGAGCAGTTCCGACGCGACGTCGTCAAATACTCCGTTTACGCACGCGTACAGCCCGAGCATAAAGTAAGGATCGTCAACGCCTGGCGCGGGCTCGGCAGGATAACCGCGATGACCGGCGTCGGCGTGAACGACGCGCCTTCGATCAAAGCAGCCGACATCGGCGTCGGTATGGGAATCACGGGCACGGACGTCACGAAAAACGTCGCGGATATGGTGCTCGCTGACGACAACTTTGCAACGATAGTAACGGCAGTCGAGGAAGGCAGAAGGATCTACGACAATATAAAGAAAGCGATCCAGTTCCTTCTCTCCTCCAACCTGAGCGAAGTCGTGTCCGTATTCACCGCGACGATGATCGGCTTCACGCTGCTGAAGCCCGTGCATCTGTTGTGGATAAACCTTATAACGGACTGCTTCCCCGCTCTTGCGCTCGGTATGGAAAAATCCGAGAGCGATATCATGGGCAGACCGCCGAGAGATCCGAAAGCCGGTATTTTCTCCGGCGGCGTCGGATTTGACTGCGTGTATCAGGGGCTTATGGTCACCGTGCTCACGTTCATTGCTTATATGACCGGACACATGCTCGAGGGCGGCGCGTTCGAGTTCGTAGACTCTCCCGACGGTATGACGATGGCGTTTCTGACAATGTCCATGGCTGAGATATTCCACTCGTTCAATATGAGAACGGTCAGAAAATCTATCTTCACGCTGAAGAATCAGAACCGGTATCTGATCGGAGCTATGGTGCTGTCGCTGATACTGACGACCGCGGTTATATACATCCCCGGTCTCAACAGCGCATTCGGTTTTACGTCAATCAGCTTCGTTGAATACGCGGTCGCCATGGGTCTCGCTCTGACGGTGATCCCGATAGTCGAATTCGTAAAACTGATTCAGAGAGCGGCTCTGAAGCACAAAAAGAAATAAAAAAAATGATCCGGAAGGCAACGCCTTCCGGAATCTTTTTTATTCAAACGTGATGAGCACTGCGCGGTCGCTTCCGAGCTCGAACGAGTATTCGTCGCCGTACTTGCTAAGCGGTATTACGCGTTCCCCACTGTAGACTTTTACGTTGCGGCGGAATGAGCGGAAGCTGATCGTTGCCGCAGAAGGCTCCCTGCCGTAAGGATCGGAGGCGTTGCAGACGAGCAGCGCCGGTTTATCCGGATCCGCTCTGTGCACCATCTGACCGATCACGAGTTTTCCGTTGTCGGTCTTTAAGTCTCTGACGGCTCCGGTGTCGAGATGATCGACAGATCTTACCTCGGGAAACGCCGGATACCACGGCTCGTTTTCAAATCCGATCAGGTGGGTGGACGTGTTGCGGTACTTCATATATATTTCGCCGAACCGACTGAGTTCCGCGTTTATCTTTTTCAGCTTGTCGTACTGCTCCGTCTTGTTCCCTTTGTCGTCGAGCACGTTGTTGCACCACCAGCCGCCGGTGTAGCACGCCCAGTTTATCGCGGTCGCGCCGTAGCAGAGCGCGATATACGCCTGATACCTGAGCATATCTTCACTCGTGAAATCCGTTTCGTGCAGGCCGTTAACCTGCGGGATATACCAGAAATCGCGCCCCGTGCTCCTGCATGCGTCGGCGACGATCCTGAAATTGTCGAGCATCTTTCCCACGCCTATAGATTCCGGAAGCGGGTACAGATAAAAGTCGTAGCTGATATACGGCAGATCGACCTTTTCGATATATCTCTGGATATGCTCCGCATACGTCTCCGTTCCGAGCTGACACTGAGTCTGATCTTCATTGTTTCCCGCAACGGATGCGTAATTCGGATACAGATTCAGATACGGAAGCTGATTTGTAAACGCGAGATTTACCGTGCGCGCTATTTTTCCGTAGTGATCGAAATCGAGCGCCGACGGCTCGTCGCCTATATCGATGCCCCAGACCGCGGGATGATCTTTGAACTCTGCTGCGATCTTTTCATACGTTTCAATCGGATTTCTTTCGTGAAGCGTGCCGGCCTTCGTGCCGTCGCCGCCCCACCAGCCGGGCAGAACGCCCGTTATGATGCAGCCTACGTGATATTTTTCGAGCAGATCGAGCACAGATCTGTCCTTCGGATTAAAGCATACGATGAGCTCCACTCCGCATTCGCGCAGTTCTTTTATATGCTTTTCCGTCTGAGCGTACGGCTGCAGTATATACGCACCGAGGATCAACCTATCGCCGGGTATCCTTCTGTTCATATCAATTCCTCCCGTTTTTTTTCATTATATCATCACAGGCGGATAAAATCAAGTGCTTTTTGAAAAGACGGGATATAAATCGGCTGTATAACTGTAATAAATTTCCTTGTAATATATCACGTTTTTATGCGCATAATACACTCGGAGCCGAAAAGGCTTCCGTGCGATACGATCGTTTTATCCGTCGCACAAAATCTGAAAGGAAATAAAACTATTATGGCAAAGCATGTAGTACCCGGTGCCAAGGATGCACTCAACCGTTTCAAAATGGAAGCGGCTAACGAGATCGGCGTCAACCTGAAAGAAGGCTACAACGGTGACCTTACTTCCAAGCAGGCCGGTTCCGTCGGCGGTCAGATGGTCAAAAAGATGATCGAAAGCTACGAGAACTCTATAAAGACCAGATAACCGTAATACCAAAATGCCGGAGGAAGCGTTTCAACTCCCTCCGGTCTTTCATTTTATTTCGTTTTTCAGATATTCGATCTGCACGCTGACGGAATCGGGCGACGTGCCGCCGGCGCTTATCCGCCGGTACACGCAGTTTTTCAGATCGACCGCGGCGTAGACGTCTTTGTCCGCGTAGGGATAAAACGATTTGTACTCGTCGACACTCATATCTTCTAGCACTTTGTTCTGCTTGATGCAATAAGATACTATCTTTCCGCACAGTTTGTATGCGTCGCGGAACGGCAGCCCCTTGCCGGTAAAGTAATCCGCGAGGTCCGTCGCGTTGATGAACCCTTTTTTCGCCGCCGAGCTCATCGCGTCCGTGTCGGCGGTCAGCGTTTTAATCATCCCGGTAAACACCTGCAGACACGCGCAGACTGTATCCGCGGCGTCGAAGACCGATTCCTTGTCTTCCTGCATATCCTTGTTATACGCGAGCGGAAGACCTTTCATCACAGTGAGCAGCGCGAACAGATCGCCATAAACGCGCCCTGTCTTCCCGCGGCACAGCTCCGCCATGTCCGGATTTTTCTTCTGCGGCATGATAGACGAGCCGGTCGTATAAGCGTCAGAGAGTTTCACGAATGAGAATTCACTGCCCGACCAAAGTATCAGCTCTTCCGAGAACCGCGACAGGTGCATCATAATGACCGACAGCGCCGACAGCAGCTCTATCAGAAAATCGCGGTCGGATACGCCGTCGATCGAGTTCATACATACAGAATCGAATCCGAGCGCGTCCGCCTCGTAGGCTCTGTCGGTGTTGTACGTCGTTCCGGCGAGAGCGCAGCATCCGATGACCGAGACGTTGGCGCGTGCGCTGCAGTCCTTCAGACGGCCTATGTCGCGCAGAAACATCATCGCGTAAGCGAGCACGTGATGGCCGAACGTCACCGGCTGAGCGCGCTGCATGTGCGTATATCCAGGCATTATCGCGGTCTTGTACTGCTCCGCTTTGTCGCATATCGCGCCGATCAGTTCTTTCAGCTGCGATATTATGCC
>JAFZRM010000147.1 GCA_017619885.1 Clostridia bacterium
AAGCCGCAAATTCAAAACAAAAAGAAAGGAAATCAATCAAAAGTGTTTCAGAAAATCAAAAGCAAGCTCAACTATGCCGCCGTCGCGGTGCAGAACGCACTCGCAAGCAAGAGAGCGGAGGGCTACGTCGATACCGGCGTGAAGATCCTTATCGCCGTCGTCATCGGCACGCTCCTTATCAGCCTGCTCTCCCCGCTGATCGGCGGTACGATCTTCCCGTCCGTGAACAGTAAGATCCAGAGCATCATTCACTACAAGGGTTAATCAAAAACCAAAAACAAAAATCAAAATCAAAAAAGAAAGGAAAAAGAAAAATGATTAAGAAACTTCGCAGCAAGATCACCAACGCGGCAGCAGCCGTTCAGACCGCGATCGCCAACAAGAGAGCTGAGGGCTACGTCGACTCCGGTGTAAAGATCCTCATCGCCGTCGTTATCGGCGCGCTTCTGCTCGGTCTTCTGTACACGCTGTTCAGCGGTACGATCATGCCGACCGTCACGCAGAAGATCATCTCTCTCTTCAGCTACTCGGGAACCTGATCGCTTTGAATGACAGTGTTCAGGAAAATCCAAAACAAGCTGAATAAGGCGGCAGTCGCCGTACAGTGCGCTCTCGCCGACAGGAAAGCGGAGGGCTTCGTCGATACCGGTGTGAAGATACTGATCGGCGTCGTCATCGGCACTCTGCTTTTCAATTTCCTGTATGTGCTGTTCGCGGGGAATATCTACCCGACTGCCAACAACAGGATCTATCGACTTTTCAACTATTCCGGGACTTGATCCCCCCAAAAAACACAAAAAGAAAGGAAAAACAAAATGTTCAAGAAAATCCGCAATAAGTTAAGCAACGCGGCGCTCGCCGTTCAGACCGCAATCACCAACAAGAGAGCAGAGGGCTACGTCGATTCCGGCGTTAAGATCCTCATCGCAGTCGTCATCGGTTCTCTCCTTCTCAGCCTTCTTTACCTTCTGATGAACGGCACGATCATGCCGACCGTCACGAGCAAGATCCAGTCTCTCTTCAACTACGCGGGAACCTAAACCCAAATAAAACAAAAAGAAAGGAAAACAAATAATGTTTAAGAAAATCCGCAATAAGATCAACAACGCGGCGCTCGCCGTTCAGACCGCTATCGCCAACAAGAGAGCAGAGGGCTACGTCGACTCCGGCGTCAAGATCCTCATCGCCGTCGTTATCGGCGCGCTCCTTCTCGGTCTTCTGTACACGCTGTTCAATTCGACCATTATGCCCACCGTCACCCAGAAGATCATAAAGCTCTTCAGCTACTCGGGAACCTGATCCCGCGTAAAACACAAAATATAAGCCAAAAAACTAAAATATAACACAAAAAGAAAGGAAAAACAAAAATGTTTAAGAAAATTCGCAACAAAATCAACAGCGCGGCAGTAGCCGTTCAGACCGCAATCGCCAACAAGAGAGCGGAGGGCTACGTCGACTCCGGTGTCAAGATCCTCATCGCCGTCGTCATCGGTTCTCTTCTTCTCAGCCTTCTCTACCTTCTGATGAACGGCACGATCATGCCGACAGTCACGAGCAAGATCCAGGCGCTCTTCAACTACAAGGGCTGATAGCGAAAAGAAGAAATAACACGGGCGGGGCGGCGTTGTCATACGCCGCCCCGCCGACTTTTACAAGGAGGTATTTATGAAACGAGTAATTGCAGCAATCATTTCGACCTTCGCGCTTGCCGGGGTGCTCTCCGGCTGCGTGTATCAGGGCGTCGACGTTAAGCTGAACAAGAACGGTTCGGGCAGCGTCGCGGTAACGATCGGACTGAAAAAGGATTTCGTCGACAACCTATCGTCTCTCGGGCAGAGCGATCCGTTCGAGGGCAAGGAGACCTTTGAAAAAGAGGTCGGCGGCGAGAAATATATCGCCTACACCGAAACGACAGAGTATTCCAACCTCGACGAACTCCAGAAGGCGCTTTCGGAGATGAAATACAAGAGCGACGCCGCCGATGAGGTGCTGGGCGACGAAGATCTCCCGGCGATCGAAGGCGAAGACGAAGAGACCGTCACCGAAGAAGAGGTCGAAGACTACCGCGTGTTCAAGTCTGTCGAGATAAAGAAGGACGGCTCCAAATATATTTTCACCGCCGTTCCCAACGTCATCGGCGGCAGTATGAGCGGATATGACGTCGAAGAGCTTTTCAAAGCGGATATGACTCTCGAAATGCCCGGAAAGATCACGGCATATAAGAACGGGAAGGTGGACGGCAAAACGATAACCTTCGACCTCTCCAAAATGACCGACGAAGACGAGATGTACGCCGAGTGCAAGATCCCCTCTATGGTACCCGCGTTTATCGGGATAGGGCTTGCGGCAGCTGCGGCTGTGGCGTTCATCGTGCTCAAGAAGAGAAAGTAAGGCGGAGGTATTATGGAACCGATAATGATCCGTGATTTTTTGCCCCGTCTCTCTCTTCCCGATCCGATCTCACCGCTTTTCATACTGTGCGCCATAGCGATCATTATCGCGACCGCCGTATCTTCCTTCGTTATCGCCCGTTATTCGGCGGATCACTTCCACGGTAACAGGAAGAGAGCGATCTTTGCTTTTATGGGACTGTCGGCGATATGCTCTGCGGCGTGCGTCGCTTTTTTCGGTATGACTGAGATCGCGGTAAAGGGATGTCTTCTGAGTCTCATACTCCTTTACGCCTCATATGAGGATATCTTAAAGAGAGAATGCTCCGATTTCGTCCACGTTATGATCCTTGTCGCCGCCTTTATCGCCACGCCCCTTTCAAGTATCCCGCATATGTTCTTCTCCGCTATGGTGTGCGGAGGGATCATGCTCCTTACGATGCTTCTGACCAAATGCAATATCGGCGGGGCGGACATTAAGCTGGCGACTGTGTGCGCGTTCCTTCTCGGACCGGACAGAGGACTTATCGGACTTCTTGCGGGCACGGTCCTCGCCCTTGTATTCAACGCCTTCAAAAAGGACCGCAAAGCCGGCTTCCCGATGATACCGTATCTTTCAGTCGGGTTTATGGCGGCATATTTCATTCAAGTTTAACAAAGGAGAATAATCGAAAATGAAAAACAGAACCGTAATAGGCGTGATCTGCATGGTGCTTGCCGTTGTGATCACCTTCGCGGTCGCGCCTCTTGTAAACAGACTGACAAGCGACACGAGCGAGGCGATCCGTCTCGCAAAGGACGTGAAGCAGGGCGTTCAGATCACCGCCGAAGACCTTGAGACCGTTATCGTTAAGACCGATTCCATCCCCGCGGGCGTCATAAACGAAGGC
Organism: Clostridia bacterium; assembly: GCA_017619885.1. Taxonomy (GTDB): domain Bacteria; phylum Bacillota; class Clostridia; order Oscillospirales; family CAG-272; genus UBA1248. The sequence goes on from JAFZRM010000147.1 coordinate 3,281, forward strand.
GCAAAGATCGTCGGCAAGTATGCCGCGACAAAGCTCTTCGCGGGAGATTATCTCACAGCCGATAAGCTGACGGGCGAAGCCAATACCGCAAACGACGCGTTCGCCTCTCTTGACGGAACGAAGCTCGCGATGAGCGTCACGATCGACACCTTCGCGGCAGGGCTTTCCGGCAAGCTCGAAAACGGCGACGTTATCTCGATGGTCGTCTTTGATAAAAATACCGGCAAAGCGACGATCCCCGCCTCCCTTAAATATATGAAGGTCATCACTACTACGACCGCGGGAGGCATAGATCAGGATATGATCGTCAAAAACGAGGACGGGAGCTTTGAGATACCGAGCACCGTTACTCTGCTTGTGAACAGCGAGCAGGCGAAGCTGCTCGCCAAATATGACGCGGACAACGTAATGACCGTCGCGCTCGTTTACCGCGGTACTGCCGAAAACGCAAATAAGTTCCTCGCAAAACAGGACGAATACTTCCTCTCTCCCGAATATGAGGAGGAGAAGAAGGCTGCCGAGGAGCAGGCAAAGGCGGAGACGAACGTTGACGATCCGGTCAAACGCGCCGGAGAGATCGTGGCGGGAGAAGCGGAATACTATCAGGTCGGAGGCGACGAAAATGAGTAAAATGATCGCAGTATGCGGCTCTCCGAACAGCGGAAAGACGACCGTCGCTCTCAAGCTCGGTCAGGAGATATATACGCTGACGAAAGCCCCCGTCATTTTTCTCTCTCCCGATCTCTCCGTTCCGTCTATGGCGTACCTTTTCCCGAACGGCAAGGATTCGGAGCTGTTTTCGCTCGGAGCCGCGCTCGACAAGACCGACATCTACGTTGAGGACGTACTGAAAGAAACGGTAGGGTCAAGAACGATGCGCAACTTCGGCTTTCTCGGCTTCAAGCTGGGCGAGAACAAGTACAGCTATCCGAGACCGACTGAGGATAAGGTCGATCAGCTCATTACGGTCCTTAAGGACCTTGCCGAGTATGTGATCGCCGACTGCACCTGCGACGAGGGCGATCTTCTGTCGTCAGCCGCAAAGCGCGACTGCGACGTCGCCGTTCGGCTCTTCACGCCGGACATCAAGTGCATAACGTACTGCGCTTCGTGCGTCAATCAGTTCGTCACCGTCGAGAACAAGTGCATAAAGGTAATGAACATCCCCGACAATGACGTGTATTACCCCATAAAGGAGTCCGCCGATCATTTCAAGGATATGGATCACATCATCCCGTATGAGCGCGAGATCAAGAAGCAGATGATAACCGGCGCTCTCTCCGAGCGCATCGGGAACGGCAAATTCAGGAGCGAGATCGAAAAGATAGCAAAGGCGGTGATTTGAAATGGGTAAGGATATAAAGTTCGTACCGCTTCTTCAGATGGTTCAGGAATATATCTCGCAGAACTATTCGGCTGCGCTCTCCGATAAGAGAAAGATCGGTCAGCTTCGCTCATATATCGACAAGTATCTTTCCGATACCGGATATACCGTCGAAGGATATACGAGCGAGCAGCTCTCGAAGAAGCTCTATTCGGAGATGGCTGAATACTCGATACTCACACCGTTTCTCGGCAAGGACAGCATCGAGGAGATCAACGTGAACGGCTGGGACGATATTTCCGTCACCTACAACAGCGGTCATATGCAGAAGCTCTCGGAGCATTTCTACAGTCCTCAGCACGCCGTGGACATCGTGAAGCGCCTGCTCCACCATTCCGGTATGATAATCGACAACGCGACTCCGATGGCGCAGGGACATCTTCCGGGCAATACCCGTATCACCGCCCTCAAGGAGCCCGTTGTCGACGCGGAGCGAGGCATCAGCGTCTCGATCCGTCTGCTTCATCCGTCAAAGATCAATATGGCGCATATCGTGAACGGCGGGACTGCGACGCAGAGGATGATCGACTTTCTCTGTATGTGCCTTCGCTACGGAGTTTCCTTCGTTATCGCCGGGGCGACTTCTTCGGGAAAGACGACGCTTCTGAACGCGCTTCTCGCGTCGATACCGAATCAGAAGCGTATCTTCACTATCGAGACCGGTTCGCGCGAGCTTTCGCTTCTGAGCGTCAAGGAGGGCAAGATCGTGAACAACGTAGTCCATACGCTGTCGCGTCCCTCCGAGAATCCTTCATACGACATTTCGCAGGAGGATCTTGTCGTGGCTTCACTTCGTTTCAACCCCGACGTCGTCGTTGTTGGCGAGATGCGAGACACCGAAGCGTATTCCGCGGTCGAAGCGTCCCTGACCGGTCACACCGTCGTGTCTACCGTCCACGCTAACGCCGCAGACGCCGCTCATATGCGTCTCGCGCTTCTTTGTCAGAAGAGATTCCCGATCAATTTCCAGACCTCGCTCATGCAGGCGGGGCAGGCGTTCCCGATAGTCGTTTACGCTCACAAGCTGGAGGACAACAGCCGTAAGATAATGGACATCTCCGAGTGCGTCATCCTCCCGAACGGAGACCGAGAGTATCATACGCTCTTTCGCTATCACATCACCCGCAACGACATCGTTAAGGGCAAATACAAGATAGAAGGAGTGTTCGAGCAGCCGGAGATCATGAGCGACCGTCTGAAAGCCAAGCTGATGCAGTTCGGCGTCCCGCAGGATCTTCTCGACAGCTTTCTCACGAAGGGAGGCGGCGTGTCATGGTGATACAGGTCATAGCATCCGTCCTTCTCGTTATCGCCATCGCGATCTTCTTCGGTCTGACTCCGGAGCAGATCACGTCCGACCTTATGAGGTTCATCACCCCGAACGATACGCTCAGGGACAGAGCGCGCAACGTCCGCGGCAACAAGAAAAAGCATTTTTTCTACCGGACGCTCGTGAATATGAAGGGTGCGCTTTCGGCGACGGGCAAATCAAAGCAGTTCGCCGTCGTGATCTGTGCTTCCGTCGTCCTTCTCGGCGCGGGTATCGTCGTGTCGATCCTCATAAACAACGTCTTCCTTATGCCGGTGCTCGCGGTATCGTTCGCTCTCATCCCCTTCGTGTATATATCGAACACGCTTTCGTACTACGAGCGGGGAGTCAGAGAACAGCTTGAAACAACTATGTCGATCATCACCACCTCATACGAGCGGTGCGACGACATCCTGACTGCTGTCAGAGAGAACATACCGCAGATAGATTCACCCCTGAAGGAGATCTTTATGGCGTTCGAGGGCGACGCGACCGTCGTTTCGTCGAATATGAAGAGAGCGCTTCTCAATCTTCGGGATAAGATCGACGACGATATATTCCGCGAGTGGGTCGATACCCTTATCCGCTGTCAGGACGACAGGACGCTCAAGGACACTCTCCAGCCGATAGTTGAAAAGCTCGGCGACGTAAGGCGCGTGAACGTGGAGCTGAGCACGACGCTCGCTTCGGCGAGAAACGAATACCTTATGATGGCGTTCCTTCTCGTCGGCAACGTGCCGCTTCTTTGGCTTCTCAACAAGGACTGGTTCAATACGCTTCTCTTTACGACGTCCGGCAAGGCGATCTGCGGTCTTTGCGGTTTTGTGATCCTCATTACCGCGATCCTTATGCGTAAGTACACGAAGCCGATAGAATATAAAAGGTAGGAGGCGAGGCGAATGATTCAGGCAATGGTCGGCGCTCTTATCGGCGTCGGACTTTTTTTCATCCTTGCGGACTCCTTCAGGATACCGTACTACAAAAGCTCAAAAGCCGTAGACAGCCTTTCAAAGAAACAGCGGGACAAGCAGTCCGCGCTCGATACGTGGCTATCCGGGATCGCCGAATGGCTCGCAAAGCATATGCGTATGAACGAGTTCAAGAAGGCGCGGCTCACGGCGGACCTTAAAACGGCGCAGATGGATATGACTCCGGAGCGCTTTACGGCGAACGCGATAGTCAAATCGTCCCTTGTCGCCGTCCTTGCGATCCCCGCGGCGTTTATCTTTCCGATCCTCGTCCCGTTCGTTGTGATCGTTTCTATCATCGTCTACCGCTTGGAGACAAAGAGCGTCGTCAAGCGCATAAAGGCGAAGCGCGACAACATCGAATACGAGCTGCCGCGCCTCGTCTCGACGATAGAGAAAACGCTGACTCACAACAGAGACGTTTTGTATATGCTCGAAAGCTATTCCCAGAACGCGGGACCGGAGCTAAAACGCGAGCTTGAAATAACGGTCGCGGATATGCGCTCCGGCAACTACGAGGGCGCGATAAAGCGCCTTGAAAGCAGAGTCGGCTCTTCTATGATGAGCGACGTCTGCCGCGGTCTAATCGGCATCATACGCGGAGACGACAACCGCGTATATTGGGCGTCCCTTGAGATCAAGTTCAGCGACTCCGCGCGAGAGAAGCTCCGGGCGAGAGCGCAGAAAGCTCCGAGAAAGGTGAGACGCCTTTCGCTTTGCCTTCTGATCTGTTTTATGCTTGTCTACGTTGTAGTTATCCTTGAACAGATAATGAGCAGCATCGGCGTGATGTTCGCTTAAAAGGAGGGAAAACATGTGATAAGAAAAATCCTTAAAAACAAAAGCGGTGAGGGCTACGTCGACCTTTGCGTCGGCGTGGTCGTTTTCGTAATGCTCCTTGTTATCGCGATCAACATTTTCAGCTTTATCACCCTTCGCGTCGAAATGGGTCAGATCGCGGACGAGCTTCTCGAGACAGCGACCTTCAACGGCAGCTTCGGCGACGAGTTCTGGAACAGAGACGATCAGCTCCTCGACGAGTATTTCTATTACGACATCGATTACGATGCGGATGAGTATTTCAATTCATCATATAAGCGGGTCCAGCTCGGGAAGGTGATGAGCGTGACCGTGAGCGTTGATACCTACGTCAAGGGTCTCGGTGTATTCAAGATCCCCGTCACTCTGTCCGTTACCCGATCCGGTATCTCGCAGAAGTATTGGAAGTAGGTGAGAACGTGCTGAAAAACAAACGCGGTGAAGGATATATACTGACCTGTGTCCTCGTGCTCGTTTGCTCAATGATCCTTTCCGTCTTCGTAATGTTCGCCTCCGCCGTCAACGTCATACGCACGGTGAGGATGAATTCGATCACCGTTCTCGACAGTCACGTCGTAAAACGGTCGATCGACATTTACTCCTCGATAAAGCAGGGACACGACAGAACGAGCTCGCTCAAGGAGGACGAATATATCGACGCTCTCACAAGCTTTTGCACATTTGAACGGCGCGGGAATTACCTGTATAATTATGATGAAGACGGGAACGAGCAGTATCATATCTCGGCTCCGATTCTCGCGTATACCGAGGACGGCTGCCTCAAAGTGTCAGCGTCCTATGACGTCATCGTCCCGATCTACTTCGCCGGAGTCAAGATAACCGACGCGGTAGTTCCCGTCACGGTAGAGTCAAGACTGAGCGAACGATGGTAAAACAAAAAGAAAGGAGCACAAAGTTATGAAAAGAACAAAGATCAGGGTGATCGCGCTCGTCGCTTTCGTTATTCTTTGGTCGCTTCTTCTCGCGTCCTGCGGACAAAAGGAGAGCGTCGCAGATGAGGAAACGAGCGCGGTCGAAACAGATCGGATCGAAGTGTCCGTACCCGAGGACGAAGTGAAGATCGATCCGATAAAGAACGGAGACGTTTCTCCCGATGAGATCCCGCGGGACAAGGATATCAAGGTCGTCTCCCATACAGTTAAGGAAATAAAGAAGGAGACCGACGAAGAGATCCCTCCCGTGGTGGTTTCGGAATCGGTGGAGACCGGTCAGCGTGAGATCGGCGACGCGTCCGGCGAAATGATCGGCGGCGTTTACAACGACGACGTCATAATCGCCGAGCGCATCGAACAGGCAAAGGAAGAGAAGGAGGGCGTCTCAAAGAACCCGACTGTCGAAAAGAGCGTCGAAAGCGAAGCCGCGCCCGCCCCCTCGCTCCCGTCCGACGTTTATGAGGACGACGGAAACGGCGGCGCAGCCCCCGTCTTTGTCGATCCCGCAAGCGGCGGGGCAAATCCCTTTGCCGGAGGTGGCAGCGACGTCGATGAGCATAACGCTGACGAATACGTCGGCGAAGGAGACAGACCGGGCGAAGGTATACACTTCTAAAGGAGGTCTCATTTGAAAAGAATAAGTGCATTACTGATGCTGACAGTTCTCATGCTGTCAGCTTTTTCTTTTTCCGTTTACGCGGATGATAACGCGACGGGCGGCGACGGGAACACCTCTTGGGCGGCTTCTGGATACGCTTGGTATAACCCGTACCAGTATCTTTACAAGGTGACGATCTTCGTCGGCAAAAGCGATACCGCCACAAAGCAGTCCTCGCTGACCGGGAGCTTCTACCGCATCGGAACGGTCATAATGAAATCAACCGGCTGGACGGTCGATTCCTCCGTGATGTTCGGCGGCTCGACTAAGGTCGATTACTACGGCGGTACGGCGATGACGAGAATGACGAACCCTCATATAATCTCGGACGCGAACTGCCCCGCGGTGCCTATCGCCTGCGGCGGCGACATCGATACTGTCAAAGCGTACTTCGGCTCGACCGGAACGCTGAACACCGTGCTAAACGCCATAGCGTCAAAGAACGGCACTACCGCTTACGGTCTTCTCTCCGGCAAATCCTTTACCATCGGCGGCGAGACAAAGAGCGGATGGTCGTCGAGCTATCTTCTTCCGAACGGCACCTCGAACCGCGTCCCGTGGGTCATCATCTACGAGCCGATGGTCGTTATGCACTTAAAGGATCAGGTCTCGCAGGTCGCGTTCACCGCAACGGAGTTTGCGATTTCCGCCGCAAACGGCTGGTACGACTGGCATCTGAGCGGAGGAAGCGGTCAGAACGTATATATCCTTCCGTACTGTCACCTTCCGACCTCGATCCAGCTTGAGGAATCGTGGTTCGGGTATCCTGTATATCCGACGAGAAGCGACTCCTACGTCTGGTCATACGACGAGATCGTAAAGGGCGGCGGCTGGGGTATGAGATGGCTTCCCAAAGCCGTCACCGAGCCGACCATGGATTACGCTGTCGAGTTCGGAGAGTATACCGCCTCCCCCAAGGTCGACGAAAGCACCTCGTTCAAGATCAATTGGACGAATTTCGGAGACAAGCAGGGCACCGTGCTCTGCGAGCTCTACGACGGAAGCTCGATTATCTGGTCGTCCGAAAAGACGATCAATTCAAAGATAGTCGTCATCTCCACTCTGACTATGACGTTCCACGACAACAGGACTCACACGCTGACGGCGAAGATAAACTGGTCTAACCGCTCGAAGGAATCAAATCCGAACAACAACAGCGCTTCGATAAGTATGACTCCCGTCGGCACTCCCAAATCGACGATAGACTACAGCGTCATGATCGACAGCGTGCCTACTCCCAAACCGAACACGACCGAAAACATCCGCATAACGTGGAAGAACAAAACGACGAACGCGGGCGAAGCGCTCTGCGAGATATACGTCGATTCCGTCTGTGTATTCACCGACACGAAGAGCTTTTCTGCCGGACTGAGTATCACCGCGGATTACAATATCTACTTCGCGGGGACGAAAAATCACTCTGTCGAGGCGCGCATCAACTGGTCGAACCGATCGAAGGAGGTCGATCCGAACGACAACAGTTCTAAGAAAACTGTTCTGACGGACTACGATAAGACCTACGACTTTTCGGTCACGAACCTATCTGTTACGCCTGCGACGGTCTATCAGAACAATACGGTCACGGTCACATTCAAGACGAACAACCTGAACAAGGATCTTTCGTATACCGGGATAAGCGTCGAGGTGCTTCTCGACGGCACGGTAGTAAAGAGCTCGACGACGAGCTTCGCGGCAAACGGTACGAACACTCACACCTACACGTTCACGCTTGCATACGAAGGTACAAAGACCTTCACGGCGAGAGTGAACTGGTCTAACCGGAGCAAGGAATCAAATTCGTCAAACAACAGCGCCGAAAAGAGCGTGACGGTCAAGAGGTATTACGACTTCTCCGTGAGCGATCTTGAGATCGAGCCGGACACGGTATTTGACAATGAAACCGTTACCGTTACGTTCAGAACGGACAACAACGACAAATATAACGCGTACACGAATATCCCCGTTCAGGTCCTCTATCGCGGATGGGTCGTATACACCGGTTACTTTGATTACGCGAAGAACGCCGGCAAGGAGCACACCGTCACGATCAACGTCGGAAGCAATCTGGGACAGAACGAGATCAAGGCGCGCGTCAACTGGCAGGATCGCACGAACGAGGTCATATCGACAAACAACGTCACTGCCGCGAAATACGTCACCGTGAACGAGAACAAGGACCTGACCCTTGAGATCATAGAGCCGAACAGCGATTACCGCGAGGGTGTCACCGTCATGACAAGCTGCCGGATTTACAACAAGAGTCTGACGAACGTCGTTCCTTCGAGTGAGTGCGCGGTCGCGTTCAAGGTGTATTACAGAAACGGTACCGACGTCGTGACAGTGACCGAGCAGAGATGGGAGCAGGCGGTGATCCCGAGCAAGGACTCGAACCTCGTGTATTTCAAATGGACCGTCCCGGAGGGTACGGCGGGAAAAAATATGTGCATCTTCGCCTTTGTAAACGCAGACCGCACAGTTGAAGAGATAAGAGACGACAACAACGGAGAAGTGATGATGAAAACGGTCGCCAAATATCCCGACTCGCAGACTCCCGACACGAGATTTGAGTATATGAAGCCGAACGGATATACCGTCCCCGCAGTTCCTTCCGTTACGACGGGAGCTGTGACATGGGACGTGTGGGAATACACGACGACGTTCGTCAAAAAGACCTACGGAGTGTCGCTTTCAGCTTCACAGCCGCGTATAACTCCCGACGCAGACAGTCCGTCGCGTTCGGGATCGAGAACTGCTTGGACGATGCGCTCCGGTTACGGAGTCACGATGTCTTACGTTCCCGCGTTCTCGCCCGTTTCGGGAAGCACCTATGCGTCGAGCGATATGTATACGGACGTTCAGACCGTGGTCGCTCTCTTCCCGGAATTCAGCTATTCGAACGCGAACTGGAAATGCCGCGTTCTTGAAAAGACCGGATACGCCGAATGGAAGTTCATCGAGAACACGAACGCTGACGGAAACGAGCGGCTCCACTTCACTCCGATCTGGTTCCCGGACGGAGATTACGTCGTTTCGGTAGTCGCATACGATCTGTGGACTCCCGCGGGTATGATTACCGGCACGAGAAACAGCTACCCCGTAACGATCTCCCAGTCCGCCTATGACGACTGGTACGTCGCCTCTCACTACAAGTCGGAGGGCTGATACGATGAAGATAGCGATAGACGTCATCCTCATTCTGTTTATGATCGGAGCTATGGTGTATCTGCACCTGAAGAAGAAAAAGAAATAACGAACACGGGCGGCGCAAAAAAAGCGCCGCCCGAAATATATGGAGGTAAGAATGGAACAAACAAAAAGAAAGATCGGCGATTACACAGTTCTTGCAAGCTTTCTCATCGGAGAGCATGAGATCGCGCTCTGCGAGAACCCCGACGCGCCTTGCGAGGAGGTTTATCTCTGCGGGTATATAGAGAACAACGGACTCTTTGAAAGACTGACCGACTGTATGGTGAGCGACAGCTACGCCGAGATCGCCACGTTCTACGGCGAACGCATCGCCGAGAAGTCGGAGGAAGTTCAAAAGAAGATCGAGGACATTCTCAGAAAGGTCGAAGGCGACCGGGAGATAAGCGCAAACGCCTGTAAGCGCGTTTCATACGATGAGAGGATAGAAGGCAAAGTCATCGTCCTTCGGGGCGACGTGCTCCGACCGGAATACAGGCGCTCGACAAGCCAGCTCCTTCTTTGCACGGGCGGCTTCGGAGCGCAGGCGAACGCCCGCGGCAGGACTTGCTTTGCGACCCGGCTCTACGACGGACAGAAGACTCAGTGTCAGCGGGACGACGTTCTCGGCGTGATGCCGGAGGAGCTTCTTCCCGAATGGGCGAGGACTTCGCTTGAGTCGCTTCGCCGCGAGGCAAAAAGAGAAACGAGAGGGGAACGCTGATGGCTGAATACGAAAAGAGAGCTATGACCGAAGAGGAGGACAAATATACCTTCTCGCAAAGCTCGCAGATAAACAGTCAGACGGGACTTATCGGGTATCTCCGCGCGGAGCTTAAATACGACTCCTTTTTCAGCACGTGGTTCGATAGCAGAAAAGACCTCAAAACCGATGAGTTCAAGACAGAACTTGACGAGGTCATAAACAGTATGCGCGAGGAGGGCGACCTCCTTCACAGCCGCGCGGCGATCGTTGTCTATTGCTATTCCGCTCCGCAGGCTCGTATGAACACCGAGCAGGAATACTACGGAGTCCGCGTGGATACGGAGAAGTACGCATACCTTATGCGGCTCAACCCGAACAAGGGAGAATATAACCTGTACTGCTACTGCTACCGGCGCGACTGGCTCGACGATCACATCAGGCAGGCGCGGCGGGGGATACGCTTCATCACGCCGAACTACGAGGAAAAATTCAGGATCGCAGACGGTGAAAAAATACGCATAACTCTTTCAGACGGTGAACAGATCGAGCGCGCTTGCCGGTATATCGACGATTATCACGTCGAGGTCGGGGACAATCTTTTTCACATCTGCGAATTTGCCGAGCGTATGGAGCAGAACGGAAGCAAGGTCATCCCGCTTCGCCCGGACCTTCCCGACTGCTGTTATTCGGTCAATAAGGTCTCGGGAGAGCTCATCATCCTTAAAAAAGGAGAGACCGGCTTCTTCAAAACGGATATTCCGACCAAAGGACGCGAAGAAAGCCGTGAGCTTGCCGATTTTCAGAACGAGAAGCTCGGCGTCAGTAAAGCAAAAGAGGCGGCGATGTTTTGGGGTTCTCTCTACGGCTTCGATACTCCGGGCGCTGACCCTAAGAAGTTCGACGCGGAAGGAAAAATGATACGTCCCGAAAAAAGCGACCGAGGTGACGAGCGATGAAAAAGTTTATCGTCAAAGTCAAAGAGATCTCATACGGCACGATGGAGATAACGGCTGAGTCGAAAGAAGCCGCGGAGAGCCTTGCCGCCTACAACTACGACAGAGGATTCACCGACTGGACAGGAGGCGAATACGAACTTGACGTCTCCGAAGCGCCGAAGGACTTGGAGGACGCGAGATGATCGACACCTGCGTTTGCTGCGGCGCTTACGTAGCGGAGGGCGCGATGGTCTGCCCTCAATGCGTTATCAAAGCCGGAAGGGAGGAAACGTATCATGGAAAAAACAGATCACGTCATATGGTCAGACGAGATAAATTACGAAGACTGGCGCGACGATATGGAAGAAGCATATCCCTCGCCCGATTACAGCGATCAGTGGCGAATCGACCGGGCGTATGAAATAAACGACGGCTATCTTGACGACGAACGCTGTAATCTCGACATTAAGCTTTCGCGCCCGATCCTCGTCATAGGCGACATCGGAAGGTGGAACGGCCGCGTGGTCGGCTATAAGGAGATAGAGAGCGGGAACATAAAGGACTGCCTCTATTCCGACTGCGACTTCAACACGTGGTACGTTGATAAATACGGCGATCTTCGCTGCGAGGCGATCCACCACGACGGAACGAACTATTACCTCTACCGCACCTACAAAGACGGCGCGAGCGAGGAGCAGATCGAAGATCTCAAATGGAAGATATACAGTGGTAAAGCCACTCGCGCGGATATCGAGCGCGTTACCCGCCGTCTCGGTGACGAGATCGGAAGGGTGTACGGCTGGGAATTCCCGCAAAGACAAAAAGCAGAACTCGGCGCAAGGTAACTTCGCCGAAGGACAGACCACAAGACGCTTGTGGCAGAAACAAAATGAATTGGAGAATACAATGGAAAATAATTTAGCAAAAAAGAAAAAAGAACTCTACGGTCATCTCTTTAAGTATCACAGAGGAAAAGAAAATGCCATTTGCTGCTCTCAGCTTTCTCTGAGATTCCGTCTTGACGAAAGTATCATTCGCAGTATGATTTCAAAACTCCGGAAGGAGGGCGTACCGATCTGCAGTTGTCAGTACGGGTATTTTTATCCCGAAAGTCATTCGGATGTTATAGAGGTGGTCACAAGATTCAGCAAATACCTTGCAACCCTTTCTACCACAAGCAGTAACTTGTTAAAGTCCACTATCCTTCATTGATTGAAAGGGGGCATAACGTATGCCAAGCAAATACAGTCTGACAGTCGAACTGTCAGCGCAAACGGTGAGGGAGATCTCATCCTTCCCCGGCAAGTATACGGCGTTTCTTCAGACCGCGGCAAACAACTACAAATACTCCTTCGCGGATCAGATCTTGATCTTTGCTCAAAAGCCGTCAGCCACCGCCTGCGCTCCTATCGAAGTCTGGAACAAGCTCGGCAGATGGGTCAACAAGGGAACGAAGGGTATAACCCTTCTCGTCGATACGGACGTTTCGTATAAGCTGCGTCACGTTTTCGACGTTGCGGACACGAACAGCCGTTACGGAAACGAGATAAGTCTCTGGGAGATGAAGGACGAATACGCCGGACAGGTCATAGAGGACCTCGAAAACAGCTTCGGCGAGATCGAAGACAAAAGCTCCTTTGAGAAAGCGATCATCGGCGTCGCCGAGACGGTCGTGCAGGACAACCTGTCCGATTACTTCGATCAGTTATCCGAAGTCAAGGTCGGAAGTATTCTCGAAGACCTTGATCCCGATGCTCTGCAAAGTGAGTTTCGCGATCTACTCGTCGACAGCGTTGCGTTTCAGCTTCTCTGCCGTCTGGGATATGATACGGCTCGGATGTACGACGCGGACGATTTCTCAAACGTCGCGGATTTTGATACTCCCGAGACCTTCAGCGTCCTCGGAAGCGCGTCGAGCGATATATCCGAGATGGTCCTTCGGGAGATCGAAGCGACCGTCAGAAGCGCCCAGCGTGACGAGCGAAGCGATCGCACATTTGCAGAAGAAAGCAAAACGTCGGATAATACAGTCGAAAACCAAAACACCGAAAGGAGCGAAGAAAATGGAACTGACCTACAGACGGGAAGGGGATTATCTCCTTCCGGACCTCGAAGCGCCACAGAGCCCGAAGATCGGGAAGTATGGGATGCTTCGTCACCGGTATCTGCGCGAACACAAGAGAGCGATCCTGACCGGGATGCAGATGGCGGGGACGCTGAACGCTCACCTCGAACAGATCGACCGGGAGGCGACGGAGATGGTGGAACGCCTGACGTCGCAGATGGCGAAAGCGCAGGGAGTGGACGAACAGATGAAGCAGACCGATCAGATGAAGTGGGTCGGGATGATGAACTCGATCAAAGCCTCGGCGGAGGAGACAGTCCTCTCCGAACTCGTTTACAGTTAAGCGGTCACGACTTCAACGCCGGCGCGGGCGAAATACCCTACTACTACGCGCCGGACGAGAAGAACGAGCTGCTTCGAAACTGCCTCGCCTTAAAAGACCACCGAAAAGAGATCGCCGCGTTCTTTGAGTCCCATACGGACCGAAGAGAACGCGGCGATTTCATTAAAACCTTTTTTGACAACACCTACGTCGAACACATTCTCGAAAACGGCGATCGCGTGGGTTATCGAGCATACGACGACCTGCTCACTATCTGGCACGGAAGTTATCTCTCCCGCGACAAGGAGGACTTCATCCCGTGGTGGAGAGTCGGAGCGTTTATCGAAGGACAGATACTTCTCGACACTTGGCTCTCGCCCGATGAAAAAGACCTGATCTCCGAGGAAGGACAGCTTCTTCTCATTGACAGTCGGCGGGAACAGGCAAAGAACGAGTTTGCGATCCCGCAGGCGGCGATCGACTACGTTCTCACAAAAGGGAGCGGCGTCAGTCAGGGAAAGCTGCGCATCTACGAGCAGTTTCAAAAGCAGGAAAGCGCGGAGAAGAATATCGCCTTTCTGAAAAACGAATACGGAACGGGCGGCTCGTCCGACGCGATCCCCGAGAGCGGATATTGGGAGAGCCACGACTCAAAAGGGATCGAGCTCAGTAAGGGCGAGACAAAGATACTTCTTCCGTGGAACAAGGTCGCAAAGCGTATCGGCGAGCTGATCGACGCTGACAGGTATCTGAACAATGCTGAGAAAGCGGCGTACCCCGCGTACCTGCGGGAGAAAGAAGAGAGAGAACGGCGGTATCAGTTCGTCGGTCGCTTCAACGCTCTCGTCGACGACTTCAACGACTACGAAACGCAGATCGGAAACGACAGCGCCGCAATAGAGAAATACAGAGCGCTGAGCTTTTCAAGTCTGTTCGGGCAGGGAGAGCGCGTCGTAAGAGGATACGGCAGATACCCCGACGAGTACGTTCTGCCGGTGCTAAAAGAAACTCTTGAGCGCATCATATCCGAGAACACTCATCTGACCGACAGAGCCAAAGAACTGCTCGACGAGCTCGACGAAACGGATATTGCAAGGGGCTTTGAACTGACCGAAGCGGAGAAGAACCCTCCTCCCGAGCCGAAAAAGGAGCACCGCTTCTCGCTCGGCGATAAGGTGTATATCGGCTCAAAGGAATACGAGATCCTCGCTCTTGACGATCCGGTCGTCCTTTTTGATCCGACGTTCCCGCTTCTCAGCGAGGAAATGCCGAGAGAAGAGTTTTTCGCAAAGGTCGCCGAAAATCCGTTAAACGACAACCACCTCGTTATCGTCGATGAAGTTCCCGTACCGAATGAAGAGCCCTTTCCCGATGAAGAAGACGTAAAAGCCGAAGCTGCGATAAACGCGCATGAGGCGGAGTTCGGCGCTGACGGAACGAGGGTTTTCAGGGAGCCGGACAAGCTGCCCGTATATGACCGCTCGACCGAGATACTGTATAAGGTCCTTCACGCGCTCAATATGGACGACGTGGGACTTGACTTCGAGGGCGAGGACATCATCGCGTTCGACGAGGACAACCAATGGAAGGGCAAAGAGTTTTTCCGCTTTCTTATCGACGAATGCTTTACCTTTGAAGGGGACGGCACGGTCGTAGGGATAGATAACGAGCTGCTCGCGGACTTCACCGCGCTCGCCGCGCACAACGGAGTTCTCGCCGTGGACAATCGCTTCTATGCGCCGTGGCGCGAGTATCTTCAGGCGAAGTTCGACGAGCCGGACGCGATAGTGCTTTATCGGGTCGGAGATTTCTTCGAGGTGATGGGCGACGACGCGGAAAAGATCGCGGACGAGCTTTCGCTTCACCTCGGATCGCGCAGCGTTATGCTTGACAGGCGCATCCCGATGTGCGGCTTCCCGGAACACAGACTTGAAGCATATATGGATATGCTCCACGATCGCGGTCACGACGTCGTTATCTTCGAAGACGGCAAGGGTGAGCGCATAAACAGTCTGTATAAGGACGAGCCGAAGGAAACGTCTCCCGTCGCCCGCATCGACTTTCTCGCAGATGACGGTCACGTCGAAATGAGTACCGATTACACCGGAGAGCGGGATTTTCTGCGCGACGTGTTCGAGGAAAACAAAAACGGCACGAGAATGAGGATCGCTTTGTACCGTGACAGGAACGGACGAACGATCCCGCAGCTTTTCGCTTCGGGCTTGAACGATCCCGTGCCGGAGATACTGTATGAAGACTCGCCGTTTCTTATCCAAAACCAAGAGGATGATCTCGTCCGAGCAGAAAGACTTATCAACGATTACTGTCAAAGAGAGTTCGGTCAGGCGGCGTATTTCGGAGACATCCACAGCGTCGGTCTTGCCTATACGACCGTCGGCGACGCCGACCTTGAAACGCAGGTCGTCGCCAATCTCAGAGAGTTCACCATCGACCGATATATCTCCGGCGTTCTCGTCGATCAGTGGCGTTACGGCACTCTGCGCGAGATGTGCGAATATCTCGAAGACCTCGATTTCAATGAGCTCACCGATTACACCGACGAGCAGATCGAACTGGCTGAAAAGAAGACCGAACGAACCGAACAAGCCGAGCCTCCGAAAGAGCAAACGCCTCTCGCACCTCCTCCCCAGAAGGTAAAACGAGACTTGACGCCTCATATCCTCTATCCCGAGATCAGCTCGGATCACCGCACGAATTTCAGGATCGAGAACGACGACGTCGGTGTCGGGACTCCGCTCGAACGCTTTCACCATAACATTATGGCGATACAGCTCCTTCACAAGCTCGAGGACGAACACCGGCTCGCAGATACGAACGAACAGCGCATCCTCTCCGATTACGTCGGTTGGGGCGGACTTGCAGATTTCTTCCACGAGGACAATCCTCACTATGACGAGCTTCGCGCCGTACTGAACGATGAAGAGCTTGCGTCCGCCCGAGCGTCGACGCTCACGGCGTTCTATACGCCTCCGGTCGTTATCCGTTCGATCTATCGGGCGCTTGAGAATATGGGCTTCAAAAACGGCAACGTCCTCGAACCCTCGTGCGGGATCGGCAACTTTATGGGACTGATCCCCGAAAGTATGAGCGAGTCGAAGATCTACGGAGTCGAGCTCGACAGCATTACCGGGCGTATTGCACAACAACTCTATCAGCGAAACAGTATCGCCGTACAGGGCTTTGAAAGCACCGACCTTCCCGACAGCTTCTTTGACGCAGCGGTCGGCAACGTCCCGTTCGGAGATTTCAAGGTTTCGGATAAGCGGTACGATAAGAACAATTTCCTCATTCACGACTACTTCTTCGCCAAAACGCTCGACAAGGTGCGCCCGGGCGGTATCGTCGCGTTCATCACCTCTCACGGAACGATGGACAAAGAGAATCCCGCCGTGCGCAAATATATCGCTCAGCGGGCTGATCTTCTCGGCGCGATCCGTCTGCCGAACAATACCTTCAAGGACGCTGCGGGAACGGAAGTGACCGCGGATATCCTCTTTCTTCAAAAGCGCGACCGTCTCGTAGACATCGAGCCGGATTGGGTTCATCTCGGAACGGACGAAAACGGGATCACGATGAATCAATATTTCATCGACAACCCGGATATGGTCGTCGGCGAGATGCGTATGATCAGCGGTCAGTTCGGACTGGAAGCAGCTTGTATCGCGTATGAGGATCAGTCTCTTGCTGAAGGTATGAATGAGGCGATACAGAATATCCACGGGCAGATAGCCGAGTATGAGTTCGACGACCTCGTGGACGGAGGCGAGGACAACAGCATTCCCGCCGATCCGAGCGTTCGCAACTTCTCCTATACCCTTGTGGACGGCGTGATCTACTACCGCGAAAACAGCCGCATGACGCCGGTGGACGTGTCCGTGACCGGAGCCAACCGCATCAAGGGCCTGATCGCCATCCGGGATTCCGTGAGGCAGCTCATTGAGTACCAGACCGAAGACTATCCGGACACCATGATTGCCGCAGAGCAGGAGAAGCTCAATCAACTCTACGATGATTTCACAGCCAAGTACGGCATCATCAACTCCCGCGCCAACAAGTCCGTGTTCAGCGCGGACAACGCTTTCTTCCTCCTGTCCTCTTTGGAGGTGCTGGATGATGAGGGCAACTTCATCGGCAAAGCAGATATGTTCTCAAAGCGCACCATCAAGCAACGGACGGTCATCACCCATGTGGACACCGCAACCGAGGCGCTGGCCGTATCACTCTCCGAAAAAGCCAGGGTGGATATGCCCTATATGATGGAGCTGACCGGAAAGAATGAGCCGGAAATCTATGACGATCTAAAAGGCGTTATCTTTCTCAATCCCATGTACGGCTACGGGAACAGCACCGAAGTAAAGTATCTGCCAGCAGATGAGTACCTCTCAGGCAACGTCCGAGAAAAGCTGATATGGGCGCGGCGCAGTGCAGAACTGATCCCTGATGATTACGCTCCCAATGTGGAAGCTTTGAAACGGGTGCAGCCGGTCGATCTGACGGCGGCGGAAATCTCCGTCCGTATCGGCGCAACCTGGATTCCTCCGGAGGATTATGAGCAGTTCATGTTTGAGCTCTTTGATACCCCATGGTGGGCCACGCGGAACATCAAGATCCACTACTCTCAGTTCACGGGAGAATGGAACATCGAGGGCAAGACCTACGACCGGGGCAACGTCCGTTCCAACAGCACCTACGGCACCGACCGTATCAACGGATATAAGATCATGGAGCAGACGCTGAACCTGAAGGACGTTCGCATCTTCGATTATATTGAGGACTCAGAGGGCAAGAAGAAGCCTGTCCTGAACAAGAAAGAGACCGCCATCGCCCAGGGAAAGCAGGAACTCATCAAACAGGCATTTGCCGATTGGGTGTGGAAAGACCCGGCGCGGCGGGAACGACTGAC
The DNA here is from genome assembly GCA_017619885.1 of Clostridia bacterium. GTDB lineage: Bacteria > Bacillota > Clostridia > Oscillospirales > CAG-272 > UBA1248. The sequence continues at coordinate 21,507 of JAFZRM010000147.1, forward strand.
AAAGCTGTATAACGAGAAGTTCAACAGCACCCGTCCTCGTGAGTTCGACGGCAGCCACCTCGCCCTTGTGGGCATCAACCCGGAGATCACGCTGCGGCAGCATCAGCTCAACGCGGTGGCCCGTGGCCTTTACGGTGGGAACGAGCTACTCGGACACGTTGTGGGTGCAGGAAAAACCTACACGATGGTCGCAATCGCACAGGAGGCAACACGCCTGGGTCTCTGCCAAAAGAGCCTGATTGTGGTCC
>JAFZRM010000148.1 GCA_017619885.1 Clostridia bacterium
CGGTCGAAAAAATCGAGCATGGTCACGGTAGTGACGCGATGATTTTTTCGGGTCACCGCAAGCGGGCGTGAGGGGTGGGCGATCCCCAAAGAACGTCGCGTTAGCAACTCCTCTTTTTATACGAGAAGCGTACATCATAAGGTGCAGCCTTACATCATTCCCGCAGGGTACATCATGTTCCGCACCGCGGAACACATCATTCCGCGTCAGTGGGTCGTCGTGTGTTCCGACCAATACAGAAAAAAAACCGCCGCGGCTGCGGCGGTTTTTTTCATATCTTCTCGTACGATTCGACGTTCAGCACGAATATCGTCGCGCCTCCGACTACCGTTTCCTCGGCCACGCTGTCGTTGCGCAGGCCGCGGCCGAACGAGTTGGTGCTCGGCGTTATCTGTCTTCTCGTGCTGCAGTGTTTTTTCAGTATCTCCTTTATCTCTGTGACCCTGTCGGCCTCGGTGCCTATGAGCAGCGTGGTGTTCCCCACCATCAGAAAGCCGCCGGTCGTGGAAAGCTTCGTCACGAAGAATCCCTCTTTAGTCAGCGCTGACGTCGCGTTTACGCTGTCGTCGTTCGGAACGACCGCAAGAACAAGTTTCATTTCTCTTCCTCCTTTACAGATCTATGTTTATTTTCATCCAGCTTTTTTTATCGAGCTTCGTCACGTCGGGTATCTCGTATCTGTTGTCGTCGCTGTCGCGGAACAGGACGCGTCCGTCGTACAGGTTTTTTATATCCGAATGACGGTTGCGAACATCGAACGCGCGCTCGCCGTAATTCGTCATCACCCTGTATTTGAGCAGTCCGTTCTTCTCTTTCCGCTCGAGTATCTCCGTTATCTTCGGTATCATATAATACTCGTCGAGACATTTTTCGACCGCTTCGCGCGATTCCGGAAGGATCGCGGCAAGATCGCGTATCAGCGCGACCTCCTTCATATCGCGATCGAGCAGCGTTATGTATTTCGTAAGTCCGGACAGCGGGAACAAGCGGCGCGGTTCGAGATCCTCGAACCTGCGTCCGTCGTACATTTCCAGATCCACGTGCGCGAACCCGCGGTAGGTTATCCTCGCCTCGTCCGCGTTAATGTATAGTCTGTCGTTCATACCGCACCTCACTCGAAATTCTCTTCGGCTTTCTGTTTGCTGACCTGCTCGGACATCGACTGGATCTGTATGAGCCGGTAGAACTTGCCTTTGAGCTCCATCAGCTCATCGTGCGTTCCGCACTCGATGATCCTGCCCTTGTCCACGACGACGATCTTGTTCGCCTTTCGCAGAGTCGAAAGCCGGTGCGCGATCATCAGCGTCGTCCTGCCGGAGATCAGCCTCTCGATCGCCTCCTGTATCTGGTTTTCCGTCTCGGAGTCGACGGACGCCGTCGCCTCGTCGAACACGAGTATGCTCGGGTTTTTAAGCACCGCGCGCGCTATCGATATCCTCTGACGCTCGCCGCCGGAAAGACCGACGCCGCGCTCGCCGAGCATGGAATCGTAGCCGTCCGGCTGCAGTATTATGAAATCGTGCGCGTTCGCGACGTCCGCGGCGTTTATGACCTGTTCGACGTGCGCGTCGGGCACGCCGTAGGCTATGTTATTGAATATAGTATCCGAGAACATCATCGGCTCCTGCTGAACGTAGCCGATCTTGCTCCGGTAATACGCCATGTCTATGTCCTTGATGTTCTGACCGTCAAGCAGTATCTCGCCCTCGTAATTGTCGTAGAAGCGCATCAGCAGGTTTATCAGCGTCGATTTGCCGGAGCCCGTCGTGCCGACGATGCCGACTATGTCCCCCGGCTCTATCGTCAGGTTGATATCCGACAGCGTCTTTTTCGCGCGGTCGAAGCTGAAGTTGACGTTTCTGAATTCGATCTTTCCCTCGATCTTATCCGGGCAGTTGCCTTTTCCGAAATCGGGTTCGGGCTCGGCGTCGAGTATGTCGAGCACGCGCTCCGCCGACGCGAGCGCGCCCTGATAGCTGTCCGACAGATACGCGAAGAAGTTGACCGGGCCGTAGAACATCGAGACGTAGCTCAGAAACGCCACGAGCAGACCGGGAGTCAGACCGCCGGTGCCTTTGATGACCCAGCTGCCGCCGACGCCCCAGATCAGAAGCGAGCCGCACGTCACGACGAAGCTTACGACCGCGGGGAACGTGCTCGTTATCTTTGCCGAGCTCGTATCGACCTTATACCATTCGTCGTTGTATTTTTTGAACTTGTTCGCCGCTCGCTCCTCGCCCGCGAACGATTTGACTACGCGGACGCACGGTATCGTATCGGTCAGCACCGACGAGACCGCCGCCCATCTCTTCCAGATCCTGCGGTAGAACGGCGCGATCCTGCGGCTGAAATACTTCGCGCCGAGCACGACGAGCGGCACGGGGCACAGCGCCAGAAGCGACAGCTTCCAGTCCTTGATGAACATTATGATTATGATGCCGACGAGCATGAACGCCTGCACGACGATCTCCTGCGAGATTCGGAGCATGAACGCCTGCAGCGTGTTCGTGTCGCCGGAGATGCGGTTTATGACAGAGCCCGTGGAGGTCTTGTCATAGAACTTCATCGGCAGATGCTGAGCCTTCTCGTACACGTCGTTGCGCAGATAGCGCACGATCCTGTCGCCCGAGATCCTCAGTATGAAGTTGCGGAAGCCGTTGAGCAGCGTGCCTATGACATACGAGCCGAACAGCATCAGAACGATCGTTACAAGCGACTGCATCTTCCCGTTCGGCAGCACGTCGTCGACGAGTCTCTGGGTCAGGGACGGCGGCAGAAGCGCCAGCGCCGTCGACGCCATGGACATGAGCAGCGCCGTGAGCAGCAGCGGGAACTGAGGCTTGACGTATTTCAGCAGCTTCGATACGATCTTGCCTTTGGACTGGCATTTGATGCACTCCGCGCCCGGCCGCAGCAGCGTTCTGCCGCATTTGGGGCAGACGCGCATCTTCTTCTCGTACGCCGAGGCGACGATCTCCATCTGCGCCCCTTGGTCTTCACCGCGCCCGACGGCTTCGATGAACGCGGCGGCGACGTCGCACAGATCGGCGACCGCGTACGTGTAGCGGAAGACGGTCACCTCTTCCCCGCTCTTCATGGTGAAGTTCATCCGCGCGTTGCCGTACATGCGCTTGACCGATACTTTTTCGATATCGGAAAAAGCCGCCGAAAAGAAGCCGTTTTCGTGATTTTCATCCACGATAACAGCCCGGCGGCTTGTGATCAGAAGCGTTGACGCGGCGTATTTTTCAAACAGCGATAAGTCGCCGACGACGGCGAAAAGAACGGTCTCACCGTCGCAAAGCTGATTTTCCGCCCACCCTCGGGCGTCATCCGGCATGGCTTTGTTGATCAGCGGTTTGGTATCATCCATAATAACCTCCAAAACCCACTATCAAGAAAAAAGTCGTTACATGCGGCGTGTTCCGCAGTCAACTTATTATAATTACAGACGCTTCTTTTTTCAATGACATTTTCAAAAATATATCATACGACGGGTTAAAAATATGTGAACGAATATGACGGTGCGAAAAATGAAAAGCAGACTGATTTTGATTTCAGCCTGCTTTTGTTTAACGCGCACTTACTCACCGCGCTGATGCGCAATAAAAGCTTCCTTATCGGTATTGCTTGTTCTCTTCCGTTTTCTTGCTTTTGTCCGTCATTTGCTCATTTCCACGTATATCTGCGACGAGCGGCCGAAGCCGAGCTCGAAGCCCGCCGATATAAACGAATCTCCGTCCGTTATCGCGCACGTTATGACCACGCCGTCCGCGCCGCCGCTTACCGTGATCTTCGCTCCGTTCGCCGCGGCGGACGCTTTGCCGTCAAATCCCGACAGACCGAGCGCTTGCAGCGCGCCCTCCGCCGACGTATCCGGTGTAAGACCGAACGGGAGCTCGAGCCCGCCGGCGCCGGGATACATGATCAGACGCGTCTCGATCACGGGATAACGCGCGTCCGGATCTTCTTCGGTGATGCAAAGGAAATAGTACGCGTCTTCCTCGGCGCTCGCGCGGACCGTGCCGCCGGCGGCCGTGCTGTCGATACGGTCTCCCGCCATCCATCTTTTCTTAAGCGATAAGCCGTCGCCTTTCACGTCGCCTATACTGCCGAGCAGTTCCGTAAGATCCATGCCTTCGTGAAGCCTGCCGCCGAGCCATCCGCCGATCTCTGCAGCTGCCGCTTCGAGTTTTTCCGTGTAACTGTCAGGCGCATCGGTCTGTACCGGCTCCGTCTGCTGCGTATCATCTGCAGGCTCAGACGTTTGCGCAGGTTCCGTCTGCTGCGGAGCGGCGGTCGTTTCGGACGTCTGCCCGCCGCGTTCCGCCTCGATATGGAAACCGAACACGTATACGTTCGCGACTCCGCCGTAATCCGGCACCGTCGCCGCTCTGTCCCACGAGACGCCGACCGTTACGAGCATCGACAGATCCGATTCCGCCGCGTCCATGAGCGACTGTATTTCCGCACGCGCGCTTTCTATGTTGTCGAAGGTCTTTTCGTTCACCGTGACGAAATACACCTTCCACATCGTCCGTATCGTGTTTTGTATCAAAGGCGCGGCGTCGCAGCACCGGATTGCAGGCACGCTCTCTTCGTAACCGTGCGGCATGATGCTTGAAATATCGGAAGTAATGCCGATGACCGGCGGAAAGACCGTGTTTTCGACGCCGTTCGCGTCGACTCCGGTCACTCTCAGCCAGCCCGTCGGATTATACGCGTCCGGGTCCGGATCCGTCTCCGCCGTGTCGGTCCCGGTACCGGTCGTGTCCGCGCCGTCGTCACCGATATCATACGGTTCGCCGAAATAATAATTTCCGTTATCGTATCTGAGATAACCTGCGAAAAAGTCTTCTTGCGTTTCGTTGTTTCCGCGGCCTACGGGAACAACCGTGCAGGTGCAGCCGATCGTTTTTCCGTTTGCGGTATCCTCGGCGCTGAGCTTTGCCAGCTCATAAGTTCCCAGATAACCGCCCGAGCTGCTGTACTCGACCGCGCTTTCCGGCAGATACACCCGTATCGCCCCGGTCTCTCTCGTCTGCGTATCGAAATATTCGATCAGCGTAGTGCCGCCGTACAACCCGGAATACATAGCGAATCTGGTATGAATGAACGTCACCTTGCCGGTATCCTTATCCTCGGTGACGATCAGCTGTCCGAACGTGACCCCGTCGGGCTGCCGGTGATCGGTATCAGCGATGATCAAAGGAAAGAGTCCGTCCCCGCGCCCAAACACTTTGACGACGCCGGTACCGTCTTTATCGACAATAATCAACCTTCCGCCGTCCGCGTAAATACCGTAGCCGAGCTCCGATACGTGTTCGTTTCTGATCTCGACGACGGTACCGTCGTCTTCGATCTGCGGGGGCAGGTCGGGATCCGTGACGATCCCGTCGGCCGCGGGGTTGATCACGGTCACTTCTTTGAAAAAGCACACGTTCTTATCCGGCTCGTCCGGCGACGGCAGCGTGGTGTCGGCGAGTTGATCTTCCTCGATCGGCATGCCGATCACGTATTTCCCGTTTATATATCCGAGCCTGTACGGGTTGGAAAGCAAGGCTTCGCCTGCTCTGTCGGTGCTGTCAGCGTATATCGGATCAAACGTCTCCTGATAGTTTATGAAGCCGGTGTTTTCATCGTATCCGATCACAGCATCACCGTAGTATCCGACGGCGCCGGGACTGCTTTTTATGCCGGCTGACACCGGGTCGTCATCTAACAGAAAGACTTCGACCGGCGCGGACTCCCCGGTCACCGTATCATAAGCGAAGACCGAGGTCATTCCTCCGTACAAGCCGGAAGTATCAAAATACTGCGTAAAGAATATCATCCCGTGCCCGGACGGCGTTTCATCCGCGACGATCAGGCGCGACGGTACGCGGGAAATATCCCGCGGCGAGGCGCGGTCGAAGACGAGCTTCCCGCCTTTCTTAACGCACACGCCTTCGCCTGCGGCGAGTTTGTACGTAAACACTTCGTATCCGGCTTTTTCCGCGGTCTCGCTGATAACGCCGCGGACGCTGACGTAATAGTGATCGAGCGGAAGATCCGTCTTAAGCACGTCTTCGGTCACTTTGTCCGTATCTATCACGGTAACGCCGCGGAATGTGAAGTTTTCCGCAGGCTCTGGGGGCTGAACATCCTCATAAAAGCTCGTGACTGACCCGTACTCCGTATATACGGAATCTATTCCCGGGTCTGAGCCGTGCGCTATCATCGAGCCCCTGTATTCCGCGTATTTCAGCGCGCCGAACGTCGCGCCGCCGACTATCGCCGCGGCGAGGAAAGCGCCGGCGACCTGCATCCCGATCGAGCCGAAAACGCTTCTTCTGCCGGTGTTCTCAGCGGGCCGCGCCTCCGTCTGCTTCTTTTCGTATACGAGGCCGCGTTCCGCACCCGCCATGCCGGAGCGCACGCGCTCCTCTATTTTTTCATAATCATAATTCTTTTTCATTCTGCACCTCTCAGAGCAATCCGTCCATATCCGCCATTTTGCGGAGGGCGCGGTAGTATCTCGCCTTTACGGTATTCAGCTTTTCGCCCGTCATCTCTGCGATCTCGGACAGCGTGTAGCCGTAAAGGAAATAGAGTATGAAGATCCGGTGCGTCTTTTCGTCGAGCCTCGCGCGCGTCAGTATGTCGAAAAACTCGATATCCGAGTGATCCGTTTCATAATAAAACGCGTCGGCGAGCTCGTCGATATCGGCGTAATGACGTGTTTTTCTGCGTATCATCTTCGCCTCGCTGTACGTGATCTGCACAAGCCAGGCGTCGATCTTTTCGTCGTCTCTCAGCTGATCCAGATGCTCCCATGCGTAAGCGAGCGCGTTTGCCACCGCGTCCGCCGCGTCTTCCGTGTTGGCAACCACGGAAAGGGCCGACATATACAGCTTTTTTTCACTTCTGCGGACGGCGTCCGAAAAAGCTTCCTTCGTCATTGTCTGATCCTCCCGACGGGTCTTCACATATTAGGTGCGCGAGAGCGGTCAAAAGTTGCAGGGTTTTTGAAAAAACCGCGTTTTTTTCCGCTTTTTCCGCTCATATTATACTATAAGCGCCGCGCCTTGTCAACAGGAAACGCGCCCGGGCGGCCGCGTCGGCTAAAATTATTCCGAAAGTTCATCAAAACCACTTGACAAACCGCCGTCGGTTTGATACAATTATTTTGCGCGCAAAGGATATGACCGCGCGCCATCAGCCAGCAATTAGACAGGAGAACGACAAAACCATGACGGACAGCCTTAAACTGCACAACCAGACGGGATTCCCCGTTTATCTGTGCGCAAAACAACTGTATAACAAACTGAACGAGCTCCTTATGCCGTACGATCTTACGTACACGCAGATGATAGTCATGATGTATCTGTGGGAGGTCGGGGAGTCGAACGTCAAGGAGGCTTCCGAGGCGCTGCTGCTCGACCCGAGCACGCTCACGCCGATACTGAAAAGGCTTGAGAGCAAGGGTTATATCACACGTCAGAGAGACGAGGAGGATGAGAGGAGCCTGACGATAAAGCCGACCGAAAACGGTATGTTGCTGAAAAAAGAGGTATCCGGCATCCCCGCCGAGGCTAACAAAATATTCGGCCTGACACAAGAGGAATCAAAGGCGCTGCGTTCACTTATATACAAAGCGCTCGACAATATGGAAAGGGACAGAAAAAATGGCGGTAACTGAAGTTAACGAAAAGAATTTTGAAGAACAGGTGCTGAAGTCCGATAAAGCGGTGCTGATCGATTTCAACGCCGGCTGGTGCGGTCCGTGCCGCATGCTGAAGCCGATAATCGAACAGCTCTCGGACGAGCTTGACGGCGTAAAGATCGTCTCGGTCGACATAGACGAGAACGACGCGCTCGCCGACTCATACGAGGTATCGAGCATTCCGTGCCTCGTGCTCGTACAGAACGGCGAGGAGATCGACAGACACGTCGGCTATCTGCCGAAAGACCGGTTGATCGAATTCATCGGAGGCAGATAATGCACGACATAGTCATCATCGGAGCCGGACCCGCGGGCATGACAGCGGCGATCTACGGAAGACGCGCATCGAAGACCGTGCTTATGATCGAGGCCAAGAGTTACGGCGGCCAGATCATAAACACGCCGCAGATTGAGAATTATCCCGCCGCACCGAACATATCGGGATACGATTTCGCCGTGAACGCGTTCGGGCAGGCGAGCGGGCTCGGGGCGGAAACGGTATTTGAAAAAGCGCTCGGCATAACGGCGCACGACGGCGTGTTCACCGTGACGACGGATAGGGGCGAGCACGAGGCGCGGTCCGTGATAATCGCGACGGGCTCGGAGAACAGGAAGCTCGGCCTGCCGGACGAGGACAGGCTCATC
>JAFZRM010000149.1 GCA_017619885.1 Clostridia bacterium
AGGTGAGGAGATTTGTCCTTTATGCGTTTCGCACGGTCGAGATTCTTCCGTAACGGCTCGATGTGGTTTTTGGTTATTTCGGAACGCTGCGTTCTGTTATCCGCAAGAACGGTGGGATCGGTCTCCCGTCGTATCTTGTTGCGTAGCAGTCCGCGCTCGCGTTCGAGTTCGGTTATCTTTGTCTGCGTGTCTTCGATATATCTGTCAAGCTGCGGGAGTGTCCGCAAGCCGGTTGCTTGAAAAAATCTGTGATCTTCAATGAGTGTCGTCAGGTCTTTTACAGCGTGGCGGAGTTCGACCGACATAAGAACGGCGTCCTTTACCTCTTTAATGATTTGAAAAGCATTTATGATGATAAGGAACAAAAGGTCGATATAGATCTCAGCGACGTCGCGGCTGTGCTCGATGTTGTATCCGAGATCGTGAGCGATATAGAAGAGTAAAACGGATCGTCTCTTTTTCGGCAGATGAGTGTTCCATACCTGACCGACGAAAGAATAGCCGTAAGAATAATTGCGGTTCAGACGACAGTCGATGACTTCATCCGTAAATCCGATACTGCGAAGGCGTACCGCGCGCTCCCATCCTTTGCCTTTGACCGACATACGCGTTTTGTCTATCTCATAGCCGAGACCGTGTAATTGTTTGTAGAAAGTTTCGCGGGTGTATGAAACGGACAGACAGTATTCAACGTCTTTGGCAAGCATATATCTGTGCGTCGGGTGTCCCTTTTTCTCAGCCCAGTAAGCACCCCGGCTTTTGCCGCCGTAAAAGTCGCTGTGTTCAAGAACGCTTTTCCCGCGCTCACGGCATATCTCGTCAGATACTTCACGCAGGCGGCGATGGTTATAGATTTTGTTTTGAAAACGGGAGCCGTCCTTGAAGGAGATCGGGTTCACGACAAAGTGGCAGTGCAGGTTGTCCGTGTTCAGATGGACGGTGACGACTACCTGATATTTATCTCCCCACATCCGGCGCGCCGTCTCTTTGCCGATTTCAAACGCCTCGTCGGGCGTGACCTCTCCCGAAGCAAAGCTCTGGAATCCGTGCCACGCGACAATATCTCCGCGACTGCCGAAACGCTTTTGCACGGCGACTATCTCGCCGTAGGCGTTGCGCTTGGAGCAGTTGATCGTGTCAACGTAAATCTGACGGTCGGTTTTGTCGTCGTTTTCAACGTAGCTCAAAGCGTTGTAAAGATTGTCATCGAGATATTCTTTCGCGGTCGTCTTATCCGGGTTCTCGGCGTATTCGATTACTTCCTTCAGCCGGCTTTTGACGGGCCAGAGTCCAACTGTGGCAATAGCACACCGCCTCCTTCCTTTACCGGAAAAACAAGAGAGGCGGTAACGGCTTTCAATACCGTCATCGCCTCTTCGTTCACTTCGGGAGATATATCTTTGTCGATCAGATCGTCGAGCCGCTTGATAAGCGCGAACACCGCGTCATACGGGACGACGACCGGCTCGTAGCCCGTTCCGCGCAGGATCATATACTCGGTCACGTTCAGTCCGCATTTTCGAGCGAGCCGCAGTATCTTGTCTTTCTCTGGCTTATCGAGCCGGAAACAAATCGTAGGTCTTGGGTCTTTCGGTTGTCTTCCTTTCGTGATTATCACCTCTTTTATAATCTTGATTTATTCATAGTTTTGCGCTATAATACTCTTGAGTCAATTGGTCACCCCCTCTTTGGCTCACCAGACCACAAAGGCCCGAAAGGGAAAAAAGCGAGTGTGAATAAACGCAATAAAGGAGGGGGATTGCTTATGAAGAAAATAGCAAATATCATTAAAAAGGTTACCAACGCACTTAAAATATCCATTACATTTAGGTTACCATTCATTAACGTCACACTTGCTCCTTCGTACATTCCGCAGTCTCAGATTTGAGACTGCTTTTTTACTGGGGGTCAGGGGGTGTCCCCTTGAGAGCGGAGAAACCTCTCCGCCCGGGAAAACGGTGCAGTACGTTTTCCCTGCTTGCTACGGTGTGCGACACACCCCGTAAGGGAAATATCCTTTGTTCTTGTGTGGCACATACCACGACAACGGCGGAGCCGTAAAACGGTTGGATTTCCCGATAGGGCGTATCGCATTCTTGGCATCATTTTGGCAGTATAAATACGTCTGTTTTTCTTTCGGTACTGCCAAATACGGCATTTTTGGCATCACATAAACATAGCGAGTGCGTCGAGGACTTTATCATCGTTTTCCGCCTGCTGTTCCTCCGTAAGAGAAGTATCGAGCGCGTTCTTTTCTTGCGGCGCCGCACTAACGAAGGAGACCGACTGCAATTCTTCCCGAAACATCGCGCGGATCCTTTCGAGCGTCAGATCGCCGTTGTTGTCAAGACGGTCGAGATAATCCCCGACCGCCGTAACGACAAAGGCGTTGATCGACTGATACTTCTTGCGGTCGAGCGTTTGAAGCGTTTCGGCGATCCGTCTCTGTTTTTTGTCGTTCAGATCGAACCGCACGTTCAGCCGGTATTCGTTGTTTCTCATATCCTCACACCGCGCTCAAACTGCAATTCAGCCATATACTCGTAGCCTCTGGCTGCCGCGCGGATATCATCGACGAAGAATACACGGTATGCGTTGTAGCTGCCGAAATTACGGATCAGACAACCGCCGCCGCCCGCGACGTACAGAGTAACGGTTTTATCGTCGTATCCATGCTCGCGCAAGCGGCGGAAGATATCTCTTACATATTCCGTCGCCGTCGCCGTGATGATCTCCAGATCTTTTTCACCAATATCCGCCGCGCCGTTGATCAGCACCTCTTCAATGATTGAATCATCGATATTACGGTGCGTTTTCTGTGAGAACGCCTCACGCACGGCGAGCGTGCATTGATACGTTCCGAACTGTTCCGTGAACATACGCCCCTGCTGGGGTACGCCGTTTATGATCGTAAGCGTGTTCATCGTGCCGTTGCCGACATCGGCGACCATATTGACGCCTTTCAGCTTCGTCGCGTATTCCGATACGGCGGCGTAGCCCTGCGGATAGATAACGGCGCCCTCGATGCGGATACGGTAATTTATCCGCTGAAAAGTGAACGCTACTTCTTTATTCTGCGTCAGGTACGCCGAAAACTCCGCCTTCTGTCCGTTCGTCCAGGTCAGGGGCAGTCCCGCCGCGATGATCACTTCGGCGTCGGTGATACCACGATCCTTCAGTTCGGTAGCAATGGCGGCAAGGGTGAGGACGTAGTAATCTCCGTCCTTTTGTTTGTCCGCCGTGAACTCCTTGTGTCCTTCTCCGACGGTGTAATACTTGCCGTCGTAAACGAGCAGATTTTTCGTGAACAGCGGCTCGCCGTCGCTTTGCAGAACGCCTGTCCTGAATACGTGGTTCGCGGTTTTGATATTCCCGTAACCGTGGTCGATCCCGATGATAAATCTGTCTTTGAATTGTTTCATAGTAAATACCTCTTTCTGCCGGTCTCTCCCGACTGCCTGATTTTTTTGTTTGTTTTGTCTATCACACGCTGTCGTTCGTTTGGCTTTTCAGCCGGATACCCTCACAGGCGTCACCTCTTTTTTTAAATTTATTTGCAAAAACTAATACCGCGTCCACTTTCGAAATCATACGGTTGAAGAAAAATGTGGACGCAGTATTAGTAAAAGTGCGAGCAGTTATTCGTTAGTGCTTATCGCCGTTTTACCGAACGCAGTTCCTGCCTTGCTTTTTTCAAGACGTTTTTCTCCCGTTGGCACGCTCGCGCTTTTGCGGTCATGGCATACTTCGCCGGGGAGCATATCACCGTTCGGACGGTCATTCAGTTGTGCGAGGAAGAAAGATTTCTCTTTCTCCCTCACATAAAGAACAATGTGAAAAAAGCAAATTGTTCCTGACTTCTGAAAATATTTTCAAAATATTTTTCGGGCAAAGAAAAAGCCCGGAGATTTCTCTCCGGGGAAAAAGGAAAACGGCGCCGGTTTTTAGCCGACGCCGCATCCCAACTTGTATTATTTCTTTTGTTTTTCTTTCTGCATTGCCTCAACGTTTCCACAGAATTCGTCGTATTTTTCGCGCATGGCTTTCAGCCTTTTCGTCACAGCGCTGTGCGTTTTGTAGCCGAGCCGAGAGGCGATCTCCGCATGTGTGTATCCTTTTTCGCGCATATAGTAGATCTCGCGGTCGGTACTGTTCAGCGTGTTTGCAAAAGCGTCGCGGATCTCTTCATACTCCTTTTGAGTATGCGCATCCGCGCTTTCAAAGAAGCTTCTCGCGCCCTCGATCCCCGTCATCTCTTCTTCCGATAACTCGCTGAAAAGAAGAGGAGCGCCGAGCTTTGTTTTGCAGTGCGTCCATTTGTTATGGAAATTGATCAGATCATAATTGCCGGGAAGCGATTTATTGAAATCCTCGTGCGCCGCTATCCTGCTTGAAACGCCGAACGTCTCAGGCACCTGCTGTCCGATCATAAGGACTTTTATAAGTTCCTCATTTATCGCATCGGTGCATTTGTCTATAACAAAGGAAATCTCCTCGTCCGTGAGGTCTTCCGGTTCCTTGCCGACGCTTTTTGCGTAAGCTTCTACGCCTGCCGTCAGCGGTTCTCTGAACATCTCAAGATAACGCTCCGGTACCGCATCGAGCTGCGAACCGTCATTGGCGACGTCCGATACCTGCTCCGCAAAATGCTCCGAATCGCGCTTCTGCAGCAGCTTGACCGGGTGGCCGTAAGTATAGTTCTTCATCATACGCTTGATGCCGAGCCCCGGCAGGTTCGAAAGCCAGTATTCCGAAACGAACCTTTTAGCTTTCGCGTATATCTCCGGGCTTGCAACGCTTTTGCTCCGCTCCGCGTCTAGCGTCATATAGCTCGTAAAATCGTTTTTCTTGAAATGATCCTGTATTTCCTTGACCTGTTCAGGGGTATATCCCGCGTTTTTCTTTGCCATTTTTCCATCCTTATGTTAATCGCGCCAAACATATGTTCTGATTGTAGCACACGTATCGGGGCTTGTCAATAGAAAGTAACAAACCATATATAAGAGGTCAAACATAGCCAATTCGACCTCTCATAATGCTTTTTATTTGTTGATTGGAAGAATCACCTGAACTCCAAATTCGTTCTTTTCCTCGAAAAAGTCGACCATACCGCCGTATTTTGCAACGATGCGCTTGATTATCTCTATTCTGAGCCCGTGTCCTTCTTTATCGTCTTTGGTGATTTTCAACTCTTTGTTGTTTTTTAATACAGAATCGTTTCTAATATCGAATCGAGAAGCTATTTGCCTCGAGTGAATAACACCGAGGCGATTTTTGTATTATTCATACAATTCAGCCAATTTGTTACTCCGCTTTCGCGTGGTTGCGTCATTTCTGCGCAGCTCTTACAGTCACCTGTAAGTTCAGACTGTGCCTTCATCCATTTGGGGTGCTCCGTATCCAGTCGTTACGCCTTCCCATTGTTTTAGGGCTTGGCTCGGCGTTGTCTGTATTGGTAGTAAAAACATCTGTTTTTCTCAAAATGCTTATTGTATTTAATCTGGTGTGTACTCTCAAAATGCTTTTGGTCCTATTTCGGAATAGATTCGATCACTCTTTCCTTCGGATTTGTAGTGATCTCCCAACTTACGCAGCAATTTTGCAGTCTCAGGATACTCTATAGCAAGTTCTTCAGAATGCTTGTAGCATTTACGGGCAAGTGCTTGTTCCCGAGTTCCGTCTTCAATTGTTCGTACTCCGTCTGTGTTTTCTTTGCC
>JAFZRM010000150.1 GCA_017619885.1 Clostridia bacterium
GGATCAGGAAGACGAGACCTATGAAATAGGCCGTTTTCGCCTTCGTCGACATGTTCTTTATGCTCTTTTTGCTCTTGTCGGTCTTCTTTACGCTCTTCTGATGAGCGAGCGTATCCGACTTTTTGGCGGGCTTGCGCTTCTTCTCATCCTGCTGAGCCTTAAGATCCTCGTCGAAGAACTCCTCGGCCGAAGAATGCTCGTCGGCGCCGTTCTCGATAGTCTCGACGATGCTTTCGACGTCGGTCTCGCCCTCTTCAGCGGGAGCGACGTCCTCCGCCTCGTCTGAGAACATATCGTCGTCAAGGCTGATGATGCCGACGCCTTCCTTGCCGGGCTGTTCTTTCTCTTCGGGCTTTTCTTCGCCCTGATCATCTTCCGGGGCGACCTCCTCGATCCGCAGATCGCCTCCGGCGTCGTCCGGCCTGACTTCCTCGATACGGGGATCGTCTTCCGGCTGCGCCGGTCCTTCGGCAGGCTCTTCCGGCTGATCCGCTTCGGGCGCCGGCTCCGCTGCGGCCGCGGCGGCAGCGCGTTCCCTGCCCGCATCGTACGCTTTAAGTATCTGCGCCACGATACCGTCGACGCCGCCGGACTTCGCTAACTTCTCGGGAAGCTCGTCCTCTGGCACCGACGCGTAAGCGTCTTTAAGAGCCGTTACGCTTGCGCTGACGTGGGCTTCGTCCATACCGGCGGCGGCAAGCTTTTCGGCTATCTCTCTCAGATTATCTTCCAATGTATGACAGACCTCCTTAACGGAATCAAACTTTCTTTTTGCAACGTATTGCAAAAAGAGGGAAAATGTGCTACAATAGTGTCACAACGGCGTTTTGCCGCGTTGTTTGTGTTATTATACCACACAAATATTAAAAAGAACAGATGATTTTTATATTTTTCAAAATAATTTAAAAACTGTTCACATCAAGCGGACGCGAAAGGATAACGAGCATGAGAATGAGGAGAAAAAAGCACGGCGCGGAGCGGCTCGCCGCCTGTGCGGACGTGATACTGCCCGAAAACATCGCGAATCTGCGCGGGGTCTTCGGCAGCGACGTGCCGGTCCACGTTGAGATCGGCTGCGGCAAAGGCGATTTCATCTGCGGCACGGCGGAAAAGAATCCCGATATAAATTTCATAGCGATCGAGCGCATCTCCGACGTGCTTATGCTCGCGGCGGAAAAGATACGCGAGCGCGGCTTGAAAAACGTGAGGGTCGCGGTGATGAACGCCGCGTTCATAGCGGAAAAGCTGCCGGAGCACAGCGTGTCGCGGATATATCTTAATTTCTCCGATCCGTGGCCGAAAAAGGGTTACGCGAAACGCCGCCTGACGCATCGCGGATTCCTACAGAACTATAAGAAAATACTTACGGAAGACGGCTCGATCTTCATGAAGACGGACGACGCGCAGCTTTTCGATTTTTCGCTGTCGGAGTTATCCGACTGCGGGTTCACGGTAACGGAGATGACGCGCGATCTGCATAACAGCGTGTACGCTGACGGCAACGTGATGACCGAATACGAGCGGAATTTCGCCGCCGAAGGCAAAAAAATAAACATGCTCAGAGCTTATCTGAAAGGAGAAAACAATGGCTAAGATAACGTGGAAAGGCTCAACGCTTCTCTCTCCTCTTCCCGTGGTCGCGGTGACATGCGGCGAAGGAGACGAGGCGAATATCATAACCGTCGCGTGGACCGGGATCATGTGTTCACAGCCGCCTAAGACCTACGTTTCGATCCGCCCGGAGCGGCACTCGCACGGATTGATAACGAAGACCGGCGAGCTGTGCATAAACCTCGTTCCGTCGTCAATGATCAGAAAAGTCGACTGGTGCGGAGTCCGCTCGGGGCGCGACGTTGACAAATTTGAAAAAATGTCGTTTACAAAGCAGCCGTGCACGGAGATCAAGTGCCCGCAGATAGCGGAATCGCCGCTGACGCTCGAATGCAAAGTGACGGACGTGCTCCGGCTCGGATCGCACGACGCGTTCATCTGCGATATCGTCGCCGTCAACGCGGACGAATCGATCATCGACGAGAAAGGCAAGCTTCACCTTGAAAAAGCCGGGCTTGCCGCGTACAGTCACGGAGAGTATTTCACTCTCGGCAAACGGATCGGAAAATTCGGATTTTCACATAACAAACGCGGCAGGAAATAAATCCTGCCGCCGTTTTTTTATTCTTCCGGTATATTCACGCAGACCGGTTCCCACCATCCCTGACGGCAGGACAATCCCGTCATCGTTTCCGATGATACTTTGACTTTGGAGCCGCCGAGGATCATCTCCATTTCGATCTTTATACGCGTTTCGCTGCATAAAAGATATCCTTCGCCGTCGATCAAAAACTCCTGCTCCATGCTTTTTTCGTCGGTTTTGATATCCGTCGCGCCCATAAGGGCGAAGGTAGATCTGAGCGCCTCCTCGACCTCGGCGACCGACGTACTCATCCTGTGATCCGACGGTACGGCTTTTATTGTAATACCGCCGTCGTTGTCGACGGTACCCTCCGTATAAGCGAAATAATCCGCGGAAAGCTCATCCCAGAACAGATTATCAACCGACGTCATTTCATTATATAACTCAACGCTTTTATCGTTTCTGTCGGTTACGGTACACTTTTCAGCCGATCCGGGTTTGACGTATATTTTTTCACCGTCCGCCCATACGAGTGTTTCGGTCGACTGCTCCTGTCCGTTTGCCGTAACACGTGCCGTGATCTGCATACTGCACTTGCAGTCTCCGCTTATACGTCCCACGACGCTTACGGGAATTATTGTTTCCGTCACCGTTTTTTCGGTTTTACCGTTGTACTTCATTGTAATTGTCTGACTTGTGTCGGCATAAAACTTTAAACTGTCAAGTGAATTCAGCTTTTCGTTTGCGGCTTTATACGTCAGATAATCCGGGTTGCTTTCATACCCGGATATATCCTCGGTCGTTTCCTCTTCCGCCGTTGTCACGTCGCTCGTTTCCACGGCCGTCGATTCCGACTCCGTTGATCCCGTATCCGTATCGGTGATCAGCGGGAACGGTTTTTTTATAATATCGCAGGAAGAAATGCTGAACGTCAGGATGACGATGAAAATAAACGCAAATGACTTGATAATTGTTTTCTTCATTTCTTTTACTCCGTTCTCAGGGCTAAAACAGGATCCTTGTGCGACGCTTTCTGCGCCGGGATAAGGCCTCCGATAAGTGTCAGGACGACGCTCAGCACGACGAGGATCACGGCGCCGCCGAGCGGCAGTATCGCGTTGACGTCCGTGCTTCCCGCGAGGTAGTGGATCAGCGCGTTGCCCGGTATCAGTAAAAGCGCGCTGATACCTACGCCGATCAGACCGGCGAGCAGGCCGACGATGAACGTCTCCGCGTTGAACACCTGCGAGATGTTGCGCTTAGACGCGCCGATCGCGCGCAGGATGCCGATCTCCTTCGTGCGCTCGAGCACTGAGATATAAGTGATTATACCGATCATTATAGACGACACGACGAGCGACACGGCAACGAACGCGATCAGCACGTACGAGATGATGTTTATGATCGTCGAGATCGACGACATCAGCAGTCCGACGTAATCCGTATACGTGATCTTGTCCTCGGTGTCGGCGTCCCTGTTGTATTCCTTTATGCAGTCGGCGATGCGGTCCTTGTTCTCGAACGTATCGACGTAAATGCTCACCGACGTAGGCGCGTCCTCGGACACGACGCCGAACGCCTTCATGTTTTCGTCGTAAGAGCCTGACGAAACGTATTTGTCGTAGATCGAGATCAGAGCCTCGTCGGACGGAGACGTCATGAACGCGTCGAGCAGCGCGGCAAGCTCCGTTTCGCCCATCGTCATCGCGCCCATGCTCCCGAGCCCTTCAGTGACATCGCCGAGTCCGGGCAGCGACTGCAGATCTATTATCCCGGTCATCACGAGCTCGCCGCAGAGGCGGGCTTTTTCGCTTATCCCGAGTCCGTTTACGTGTTTTTTCGTGTCCTCGATCTTCTGCGCGTCGTCCGCCGGCTCGAAGCTGAGACCGCTGCAAACGTTAGTCGACGGGTCTTTCTTCTGCGCGGTGACCGCCGGGCTTTCGTTCGTGTGCGAGATCAGATGATCCGTCAGCGCTTTCGTGTAACCGACCGTCATCGACAGATTTATCCCGGTCGTGCCGGGCGCGGGCTTGATAACGCCGACGATCTTCAGCTTAAGCGCCGAGCCGAGCAGCGATTTGAACGCTTCGCTGTCGTCTTTTATCTCCGTGAACGTCCCGTCTCCGTTGTCTCTGAAGCGGTCTGCGGCGACTATCGCGTAAAGCTGTTTCTCAAGTATCTGCTCGTACGTGAATCTGTGCTCCGGCACCTCGACCGCCACGCCCTTGCCGATCTTCGTTATCAGGTCCGTATACTCCGAGCCCGCGATGAAGCCGAGGCGGTAAAGCGCCTGATACGTCAGATCGTTGTTGTCGTTTATCACGAGCACCGCCTCGTCGTAATTCTCCGGCCACTTGCCGGCCAGCACGTCGTAGCTCTTTTTGACCGCTTCGCTGACGAGCCCGTCGGGCGACGGCAGAAGCTGTTCGTACGTCGACGGCATCATGCTGCTGCCGGACAGCTGCATCTGCGAGCTCATACCGGCGGCCGCAGACGCGTTCGTGTTGATCAGCTCGCCGTCCGGGTCGTACGTGTACACGCCGAGATCGATCCCGTACGTGTAGACGATGCCGCTGTCGCCGATATACTCGTGGATGCTGCTGTTTTCATCGTCGAGATATTTCTTGAATTTCGTCAGGTTGTTCGTCGTGATGCTCGAGGTGAACGCGGACGCCGCCTGAAGCATTTTGCCGTTCGAATAAACGGCGTCGAGCTCGTGTTCCGCCGCGCCGTCGCCGCTCTTGTTTGCGTTGGACATCAGGCCGCTCAGGTCTATCGTCTGCGCGTCGATCGTTATCGGGTACGACGTCATCGTGCTTTTCTGGATATCGGTTATATAAGTGTTTACGCCGTTAGACAGCGACAGTATCAGCGCGATGCCGATTATGCCGATCGATCCGGCGAACGCCGTGAGCACGGTGCGCGCTTTTTTCGTCAGCAGGTTGTTGAACGAAAGCGACAGCGCCGTGAGCGGCGACATGGACGCCCTGCCCATGTTTTTGTGCTCCGGTTCCTTTTCGTCCGAGCCGGGATCGTACGGGCGGGAGTCGCCGACGATCTTTCCGTCGCGCAGATTGATCGTGCGCGTGGCGTATTTCTCCGCAAGCTCCGGGTTGTGCGTGACCATGACGACGAGATGATCCTTCGCCACGGCTTTCAAAAGCTCCATTACCTGCGTGCTCGTATCGGAATCGAGCGCGCCCGTCGGCTCGTCGGCGAGCAGTATCTCGGGATCGTTCACGAGCGCACGGGCGATCGCGACGCGCTGCATCTGACCGCCGGAAAGCTGGTTCGGTCTCTTGTGTATCTGATCGCCGAGCCCGACGTCGACAAGAGCCTGAACGGCGCGTTTTCTCCGCTCTTTTTTCGATATGCCCGAGATCGTCAGCGCGAGCTCGACGTTTGACAGCACGCTCTGATGCGGGATCAGGTTGTAGCTCTGGAACACGAAGCCGATCGTGTGATTGCGGTACGAATCCCAGTCCCTGTCTTTATATTTTTTCGTCGAAATGCCGTTTATTACGAGGTCTCCGCAGTCGTAACGGTCGAGCCCGCCGATTATGTTGAGCAGCGTCGTCTTGCCCGAGCCCGAAGGACCGAGCACGGCGACGAACTCGTTGTCGCGCAGCTGAAGATCGACCCCGTCCAGAGCCTTCTGGACGAGATCTCCCGTCACGTACGTTTTGCTTATGTTGCTGATCCTTAACATTATTCTTTCTCCGTTATCAGGTTGTGTCAATCGTATCATACAAATAAAAACTGAGAATTACGTCGGCGTGTATGTATGTAAAGTTAAAGTTAATTTTGAATGTATTGACAAACGCCTGATTTTATGTATAATGGAATCATAAGAGTGATACAAGAGGAGCATATAGTATATGGAGGAAAAGACTGCGCACGCCGCAAAAGCATTCTTAATCATATCCGTCGTGCTGATCGCAATTTGCGCCGCGCTTATCGCCGCGGGCGTATATCTGTATTTATCTCAACCGGAAAGCGCCGGCGAGGGTATCGGCGGGATGACGGCGCTGTTCGCGTTTGAATTTTCCAAGATCGCGGGCGTTCTTTATATTACCGCCGCAATCGCCGCCGCGTCAGCTCCGGCGTTAGTCCTCGCCGCGCTTGCTGTGCAGAAAAGCCGCGGTAAGCTGCGGGGCGCGTCGTACGCCGCCGCGTGCGTATCGCTTATATTCTTCTTTGCCGGAGTCGCTGTATTCATATATTTTTCAATGAGGTGTTTATGAAAAAATTCGTGTGTATCCTTCTCTGCGCCGTCATGGCGGTCACCGTTTCCGCTTTCACGATAGGCGACGTTGACGGCGACGGGACGCTGAGCAACCTGGACGTCGTCGGTCTGTTCAGCTTCGTCACCGGCAATTCGACGCCGGCCAACAGCGTAGCCGGCGACTACAACGGCGACGGCTCAGTCGACAACATGGACGTCGTCGATCTGTTCCACGCGGTCAGCGGCCGGACAAAATCCGTATACGCGAAGCAGTTCACCGTTTCGCGCGTGTTCGGCAGCGGCATGGTGATACAGCGCAACGAGCCGATCAGGATCTGGGGCTGGGCGCCCGAATCTGAAAACGGCAAGGTTGTCGGCGCGGAATTCGCCGGGCTGAGAGGCGCGGCGGTCGTCAGCGGCGGCGAGTGGATGATAACGCTTAACGGCACGCTGAAGGAAAACACGAAGGGGCAGTCGCTGTACGTTTACGGTGAAAACACGCTCAAGCAGTATAACGACGTGCTCGTCGGCGACGTTTACTGGGTCGTCGGTCAGTCAAACATCGCTTATTCCGTACAGAATATTAAGAACGAACCGCTCGCGAACGCCGCGGGCAGGAACGTAAGCACGTCCGACAGTCTGCTCATAAGGCTTAACAGAAGCTGTTATTACGAGGGCGCGTCCACGCTCACGCAGGGCACGAACGAAGTCAACAGGGACGCAGTGCAGCCGAGAGGCTGGGAATACCCGTCGAAAGGCGCGCTCCAGTTCTCCGCGGTCGGCTATTTCACCGCGTATCAGTTATACACGAAGCTCGGCGGCAAGGTGCCGATAGGTATGATAGAATTCGACGGCAACGGTCTGGCGCTTCACGCGTTTCTGCCGAACGAGGTCCGCGACGCTCTGAACGTCAGCACGTACAGCAACGGCGTCTACAGCGCGGCGGGCGTGAATCCGCACGCGTCGTCGTTCATGTACAACCACTATATGTACGCGTTCCAGAATTTCCCGATCAGCGGCATAATCTGGTATCAGGGCGAATCCGACTGTCTGACCGGCAACAACAACTGCTTCCTGTACGCCGACAGATTCACGGCGATGATAAACTATTTCCGCGCAAAGCACGATCAGATAAATCACGATTATCCCGTGTACATCGTGGAATTCCCGCCGATATACATGAATTTCGATTACGCGCAGGTCAGGATGAACATGGGCA
>JAFZRM010000151.1 GCA_017619885.1 Clostridia bacterium
ATCCGTGGCGGAGCCGAACGGTTCGGTCTGCGTCACGGTCGGCTCGTCGTCCGTCTGCGTGAGCGGATCGGTGTCCGTCCCGGTCACGGGGTCGGTTTCGGTCGTTGTGACGGGGTCGGTCGCGGAGGCGGTTGTCTCCGTGTCGGTCGCGGTTTCGGTGACCTTGTCGGTCGTCTCCGCCGTCGTCGCCGGCGGATCGGTCTCGGGCGGCGGTTCAGTCGCCTTCGTTGTCGTTTCCGGGTCCGTCACGGTATCGGGACCGGGCTCAGTCTCCTGCGTCGTGGTCTCGTCCTGCGAAGGATCTGTCTCGGTCACCTGATCGGTCTCCGTTTCGGTTTCCGGCGGATCGGTATGTACATCGTTCAGTATGATCCCGGAATAAGGCGTACACGCCGGAACGGCGTCGGTGACGCCGTCGGAAACGGACGCCTCGGATATGCCGACGGATAACGGGTCGCCGGTCTGCGCGTCAAGCACGCGGAAACCGACGGAGGCGAGCGTCATCGTCCCGGTGAAAAGCTCGTCCGTGCGAAACAGCAGCGTCACCGTGCCCTCGCCCGTCGAATAATACGTGACGACGCCTTCGTCCTGTGTCGGCGTGACCGAGGTCAGTGTCAGCACCGCGGGATCGTACGTGAGCCTGATCCTGCCGCCGCGCAGGTCCGCGGCGTCGATCAGCACGTCGAGTGTGAAATCCTCGTCGACTATCTCGAATTCCCCGTAGACGGATACGAACGCGTCAAGCTCCGCCGACGCGGACGGTGCGAAAACGAGCGCAAGGAGCAGGCAGAATACCGTTATGACGGCGGCTTTTTTCATTCTCCAGCACCTCCGTCCTCAAGTCCGGTCTCGGTGCCGGGCTCCTCAGTCTCCTCGCCGGTAGTCTCGCCGGGCTCGTCCGGCGGCGTCGGAGTATAGGTCACGTCGGATATGATTATGAAATCGGTGACGGAGACGGCTCCGTTCTGATCTATGTCGGCGGCGGCGAGGAACGTTTCGTCGTACTGCGAGACGTCGTCCGCGAGAAGATAAGCGACCAGCGCTTCAAGATCGGCGGAGGTCATGCTGCCGTCGCAGTCAAGATCGCCCTGCACGCAGATCACGGCGGAATCTATTATCCTGCCGTTTACGGTTATCTCAGCAGTACAGCCGGTGCTGACGACGTCCTCGGGCAAAAGCTCCGTGTCGCCGCGCAGGACGCGCAGGAATTCTCCGGCGCCTAAATCCTCGCGCAGCGCCGCCACAGTCGTGTCGGGCTCAGCCGAGACGTATTCCGTGCCGTTTATCTCGGACACGCCGGGCATGGACAGCGGGTAACCGTCGAAGACGTAGTCGTATCTGCATTCGGACGAGTACGGGACGCAAGCCTCGGCGACGTCGTGCGTCTTCATGACGGTCGCCTCGGACACAAGCAAAAACGTGCGCTCGGCCGAGAGGTGGACGCCGTTTTCGTCGACCGGTCCGTTGTGAAGTATGTCGAGATGATAGACGCGTCCGTCGACCTCGACGAGGTTCCAGATATGCGGCATCCCGCCGACCTCGCCGGTGATCAGTCTGTTTTTGTATCCGAGCGCGTCGAGCACGAGCGACGTGAAGCCCGCGTATTCCTCGCAGACGCCGATGCCCTCGCTGACGAGAGCGACGGAGCTGCATCTGTGGCGGTAGCTCATATCGTATCTGAACCTGCCGTCGAGCATAAGGCCGTTCAGCCGCAGGAAGCGCTCGCCGTCGGAGAGCGGCAACAGCTCTTCAGCGATCTGCGCTACGTAGCCCTCCTTCAGCGCGAGACGGTCCTCGGTCTTCTCGCCGCAGGAGATGAAGATCTTTACGGTGATCGAATCGGTCCGCCCGTCCGAGGTCTGCACCATTCCGGAGATGCGGGCGTTGTACGTGCGGGCGATACATTTCAGATATTTCATCGACGCCGAGGTCTTAACGAAGCCGACGATGCGCTTCGCGAGCGCCTCGAGGTCGAACACGGTAAGCTCCGAAACGTCGGTTATTATGAACGTCCGCATATAGACGTGACAAAGCTCGGCGACGCCTCCGACGGAGACTTCGCCGTAAAGATAATTGCATTCCGCCGGGTCGAGCAGCTTGTCCGTATCCGTCGTCATGTAGTATTCCTCAAGTTCCGAGAGCGTCAGCTCCATCTCGTAAACGGGCTGCTGCGCGGCGAGCTCGTTATAAGCGGGAGAATCGGCGCCGAAAACGGGAAACGACGTCAGAAGGAACAGCAGCGCGAGCACTGCGGCAAATATCTTTTTGCCCATCACGCACACCTGTCCATTATATTCAACTCAATTATATATCCGCGCGCGAAACAAGTCAACCGGGCGCGTTTGCATAATATGTAAACAAAATTGTTTTGTTTTTTTTCGCTGTTTTCTCATCTATTAAGACGCTTTTTTCACCGTAAAAGTTTCTGCCATCCGGCTTAATTCACAAAAAATTTAAATATTAAGAATTATTAAGAATTCTTAAGGTGTCTTAATAAATCTTAATATTTTTCGGGTTGTTTTCCGCTCTCATATAGTGTAAAATAAAAAAATCATAATATACGTAAGAAAGGAGCGTTGAAGATGGCGATCATAGACGAGATAAAAGCCGCGGAGAAAAAAGCGCAGCAGATAAAAGACGACGCGCGCGCCTCCGGCAGAGCCGACGCCGAGATGATCGAGGTCGAGGCGAAGAAGAAGGCCGCCGAGATGAAACAAATCGCGCAGAAACAGGCTGAAGAGCGCATAGATCAGGCGCGCCGCGCCGCAGAAGAAGCGACGGCAAAAGCAAAGCGTGTATCGGACGACGAATGCCGCGCCATAACGGATAACGGCAGGAAAAAGCTTGACGAAGCGGCGGAGCTGATCTTCAAAGGAGCGATCGGCATATGATAGTCGCAATGAAACGCGCCACGATCGCGTTTTTGGCGGAATCCCTGCCCCGTGTGGCCGAGGAGCTGCAGAAATGCGGCGAGTTCATGCCGACGGAGTCGGAGTCTTCGAAAAGCGTCCGCACGCTGACCGCGCCCGTCCTTGAGGAAGAGGCGGACACGGCGCTGAAGGCGTATTCGGGATACCGCAAGAAAAGCGGTATGCTGAGTCCGCCGCAGTTTTACACGGAGGAGCAGTTCTCCGCCGACGACGGCGACGAAAAGACGCACGTCATAAAGGCGGTTGAGCTTTACGAACAGTTAAGCTCCGTCAGACTGCAGATAAAGCAGTGCGACGATGAACGCGCGGCGCTTTTGCCGTTTGCGGATCTTCAAATCGACGCGGCGGAGCAGGCGGGGACGAAATACACCTCGCTTCTGATCGGCAAAATGCCGTACGCCGCGAAAGCGAAGACGATGCGGCCGCTCGACCGGCTCTGTGAGGAGTACGGAGTTGAATACGAGACGTTTCACGAGGAGGCCGGACAGAAATTCTTCTGCGTCAGCGTTTACCGCGACGACGCGCAGGCGTTTCTGACGGAGGCCCAGCAGAACGGTTTCGAGCAGCTGACTCTGCCGTACAAAAGCGGGACGTGCAGTCAGGCGTTGGA
The DNA here is from genome assembly GCA_017619885.1 of Clostridia bacterium. Classification (GTDB taxonomy): domain Bacteria; phylum Bacillota; class Clostridia; order Oscillospirales; family CAG-272; genus UBA1248. The sequence continues at coordinate 3,541 of JAFZRM010000151.1, forward strand.
AGAAAACGAAAAGAAAAAAGAACAGCTGACGTTCATCGAAGCGTCGCTTCAGTCGCAGCTGCAGGAGGAATCCGGTCACGCCGGCGCGGTCGAGCTGTTTTACGACAGGGAGAAGGCGCGCGCGGACAGGTCGGAGCTGCCGGCGCAGGTCACGGAAAACACCGTTGTGCTGACCGGCTGGGTGAGATCCGACAGGGTCGACGTCGTCGAGTCGGCGGTAGCCGCCGCGACGGACGTCTACGGCATCTCGTTCGAGGATCCGCAGGAGGGCGACGCCGTCCCGTCGGTCACGAGCGACCCGTACGTGATCGATCAGTATTCGACGATCACGAACTCGTATTCTCCTCCCGGCAAGAACGACATTGACCCGAACCCGTTCATGGCGCCGTGGTATTTCATGATATTCGGCATGATCATCGGCGACGTGGGTTACGGCATACTTATAGGGCTCGTGCTTCTCGTCATCAAGCTCGTCAAAAAGCCGACGGGCGATTTCGCGAAGCTGCTCAACGTCATGATGTATTCGAGCATCCCCGCGGTCTTCTGGGGCGTGATGTACGGATCGTACTTCGGCGAGACGTGGCACCCGGTGCTCTTCTCTCCGCTCGACAACATTCTGGGCGCGATGATACTCGTGCTGATCGTCGGCGTACTGCACATGTTCACCGGCATCACGATCAAAGCGGTGATGAACATAAAAGCGGGACGGTGGCTCGACGCTCTGACGGATCAGATAGCGTGGATGACGCTGATAACCGGCTGCGGTCTGCTCGCGATCGAACAGACCCGAAAGGTCGGCATCATTATGGCGATAGCGTCGGTGGCGGTGATAATCGTCCTCGGCGGCCACGCGAAAAAGACCGTGCTCGGCAAGATAACCGGCGGCGTGTCGTCGCTGACCGGCATAACGAACTACCTGTCCGACATACTGTCGTACCTGCGTATTTTCGCCCTGGCGCTCGCCTCCGGCCTGATCGGCATGGTGATGAACGTCGTAGCGAACATGGTGGCGTCCGGCATACCCGTACCGGTGCTCAACCGCGTGGCGACGGTGCCGATCTACCTGATCGGCCACGGACTGAACACGGCGCTGTCGATACTCGGCGCGTACGTGCACACGGGCAGGCTCCAGTTCATCGAATTCTTCAGTAAATTTTACGAGGGCAACGGAGTTTACTTCAAGCCCCTGCAGAGAAAAAACAAATACACGCAGATAGCGCAAAACAAAAAGTGATTTGAAAGGAATAAATCGAAATGGGAACTATTTATGCGATCATAGGCGCCGCTCTCGCGGCAACTCTGGCGGGTATCGGCTCGTCCTACGGCGTACAGGCTGCCGGTAAAGCCGCCGCCGGCGTCACAAGTGAAAAGCCCGAGCTTTTCAGCAAGCTGTTCGTTTTACAGGCGCTTCCCGCAACGCAGGGCATGTACGGCCTCGTCGCCGCTATCGTCATAGTGATGAGAGCCGGTCTGTTCGACGGCACCATCACGACCGTTTCAAAGGAATCCGGTCTCGCGCTGCTTTTTGCCGCGATACCGATAGCCGTCGTCGGCCTGATCTCCGGTATCTACCAGGGCAGGACCGCCGCAGCCGCGATACTTATGACGTCGAAACAGCCCGACGCACAGACGAAAGGCATGCAGATGACGGCTCTCGTCGAGCTTTACGCGATATTCGCGCTCGTCGCCACGCTGCTCATCGCCTTCATGCTCCCGATCGCTCACTGAGTAAGGTGATACCATGTCTTCACAGGCATTGATTGATAAGATACTCGCCACGGCGAAAGACGAGGCCGAGCAGATCACGAACGAATTCATGCGCCGCGCCGCGGAAAACGAGAAGCTCATGCTCGACCGCGCCGCCGATGAATGCCGCGCGATCGAGGCGGAATCCATTCTCGAGTGCGAGCAGATAAAACGCATCGCGGAGCTGACGAGCGGGCTTGAGTCGCGCAAAGCGCGGCTTCACTGCAGACGCGGTCTGATCGACGAGGCTTTCGGCAAGGCTTACAAAAAAGTCCTCTCCCTGCAGGGCTCCGAGCGCGCGTCGTTCTTAAAGAGTCTGATCGTTAAATACGCGCCGGCGAAAGAATTCATTGCGCGCACCTCGCCCGCGGACGCAGGCGTCGTGACGGCGCTTCTGCCGGAGCTGCAGGCCGCGCTCGGCGACGGCACCGCGATCACGGTGCAGGCTGACGAGGCTGTCAAAGCCGGCGTCTACATGAGCTCCGAATACTCCGACGTCGACTGCACTATCGACGCGATATTCGACGAGCTGCGCGACGGATACGAGGCAAAGGCGGACGCGATAATGTCCGGCGACGGAGTCTGATATGTTCGATTATTCATACAACGTAGCGTACGTTTCGGCGAAGGAGCCTTCGATCCTCAGCCGCGAGACGCTCTCCCGCATGGCGGAGAACCGCGCCGACGGCGTGCGTCAGCTGATGCAGGCGGGCTACGGCACGGAGGGATCGACTGTTTCCGCGCTTGTCGACGGAGAGCTGTCCGCTTTGCGCGCGTTCATGATGACCGCGCTGCCGGAGCAGCTGTACAAGCTTCTGATACTGCCGTACGACGCGCATAACCTGAAGGTGCTGCTGAAATGCACCGTCAGCGGAGCGGATCCGGCACCGTATCTGTACGACAACACCGTATTTGACACGGAGATAGTCGCGGCGTGCTGCCGCGGCGGCGAATTCTCCCTGCTCTCCGACGGCATAGCGGCGGTACTCGATCCGGCGTATGACGACGGCTCGCTTTCCGCGCCGTTCGGGATCAGCACGGCGGTGGACCGCGTGATGCGCGCCGAGATGACGGCGCTGGCGTCGTCCGCGCCCGAGCCGATCCGCGATTTTATAATGGCGGAAACGGACGGAAAGAATTTCACGTCGTATCTGCGCGCGCAGAACGCGGGTCTCTCCCGCGAAACGCTCGCCCAAGTGCTTCTGCCGGGCGGTGCGGTGCCGCACGGGATATATTTCACGGCGTTTGAAAACAACGCCGCGGATCTGACCGCTTATACGTTCGGTTACGACGCGCACGACGCGTTCGCCAAAGCCGCGGAGCGCGCGAAGATCTCAGTCTCTTACGCTGCGGACGCGCTCGACGAATACGCGATATCGAAACTTTTACCGTTCAGATACGAGACGAACAGTCCCGTCCCGCTGTTCCTGTACTTCAAAAAGAAGACGGCGGAGGCGAGGCATATAAGAGAAGCGTTTGCGACAGGAGGCTCCGTATGAACGAAAAGAAACTGAAGGCCGCCGTAATAGGTGACAGATCGGTCACGGCGCTTTACGGCGCGGCGGGCGTCTCGGTATTCGACGTGACGGACCCGTCCGCGGTGCCGAAACTCGTATCGAAGCTTTACGGCGACGGATACGGCATTATATTCGCAGCGGAATCGCTTTACAAAAGCTGTGAGGGAGCGCTTAAAAAGTACCTCACCGACCCTTATCCGATAATCATCCCGGTCCCCGACAACACGTCGGACGGATCCTACTCAAAAGATCGCATAGCCGCAAACGTTAAAAAAGCCATCGGCAGCGACCTGATATAATAAAACGAAAGGCTTGTACAATGGAAAATACGGAAAAAACAGGCAGAGTCGTCAAGGTGTCCGGACCGCTGATAACCGCGTCCGGCATGGCCGACGTCCATATGTACGACGTCGTGCGCGTGGGCAAGGACCGCC
>JAFZRM010000152.1 GCA_017619885.1 Clostridia bacterium
CTCGACCGGATAGCTGATCTGGCGGGGCGCGAAACGGTGATCGAAGCCGGCGGCGAGCGGCTCGTGATTCGGGGCTTCACGCTTGAAAACAAGGTCAGGATCACATCGTCCGAGGCGGATCTGCTGCTCGGCAGAGCGCCGGAGGACGCCGGCACCGCGTTCGTGTGCGCGACGGCGCTGAACGTAAAACTGAAGAAGATCGATAAGGCTTTATCCGTCTCATACGTAAAAAACGAAGGATACAGGTTGGTGGCAGATAATGGATAAGATCAGAAAAAAATTCGTACTGTACGCGGCGCTCGCCGTGTTCATAATGCTGACGGTACTGCTTTCCGTCATCAACGTCATAAATTTCACGATGGCGGCGCAGGACGCCGACAGAGTGACCGGGATGATAGCGGCGGGCGACGGCAGATTCGCCGAGCCTAAAGGTCCGGAATTCTTCCCGGGAAAAGCCGGACCGATGGGTCCGGATTCGCCGGAGACGAAGGAGTCCGTCCGTTACTTCACGTACCGCTTCAACAAGAGCGGAGAAGCGGAGCAGGTCGCACACTTCATGTCGGCGATAGACGAGGCGGAAGCCGAGACGATAGCGGCTTCGCTCGTAAAGGAAAATACCGGTTGGGTCCGCACGATTTACAGATACAGAGTCTACCGTCACGACGGATTCAATTACGTCACCGTGATCGACTACGGCCGCGAGCTTCTGCCCGCGTACCGCGTGCTCGTAATATCGGTCACCGGAACAGTCGTCTGCGTGTTCATCAGCGTCGCACTGCTGCTCGCCGTCGGAAAGCGGCTGTTCGCGCCGCTTGAAGAGGCGGAGAGGAAGCAGAAGAATTTCATAAAGGAAGCCGAAGCCGGCTTCAAAGTTCCGCTGACGGTCATAAACGCGGACGCCGACATGATAGAGCAGAACGGCGGCGGCAACGAATATACGAAGTCGATCCGCCGGCAGGTGCGCAAACTGACGGAGCTGACGAATCAGCTCTACACCGTCGATCTGCTCGACGAAAAGAACGTCTCCGACTGCGATCTGTCAGTGATCGTCACCTCGATTTCCGACGCCGTCAGGCGTGATTTCGAGCAGAGCGGCGTAGAGTTCGAATGCTCGGCAGATCCTTCGGTCACGGTAAAAGGCGACGCCGCGATGCTTCACAAGATGATCGCGGAGCTGACGGAAAACGCGCGTAAATTCGCGATCGGAAAAGCGAGCCTGACTCTGCGCTCCGAAAACGGAAAAGCGGTGCTCACCGCGGCAAACGATACCGATCTGCCCGACTGCGTGCCGGAGCAGATATTCGACCGGTTCACGCGGCTCGGCAACGCTTCCGGCAAGCCCGGCAGCGGCCTTGGCCTCTCATACGTGAAGGATATAGTCAAGGCGCATAACGGCAGAATGACCGTTTCCGTCGAAGGCGGCCGCTTCACGCTCAGGATAACGATCTGACGGAGGCCGAAATGATATCAAACGAAACACCGGTACGTGTTGATAATCCGGTCGTCGTCATGAAACGGTACTAGCTGAAATACCTGATCAGCGCCGATCAGGAGCGGTTCTTCCTTGAAAAGATAAAGGACCGTATGCAGCCCGATATGTTCGGCAAGACCTCGATCGGCTCGCTGTACTACGACACGCCGGATCACAGACTTATAAACGCGTCGATAGAAAAGCCGCTTTTCAAGGAAAAGCTGCGGCTTCGCTCATACGGTATCGCGACCGACGAAACGCCGGTATTCCTCGAGCTGAAACGCAAGGCTTACGGGATAGTGTACAAAAGGCGCGTACAGACGACGATACCGCTCGTCGAGAAATTCCTGGACGGCGACGGCGATATCTGCGCCGGCGGCCAGATAAACCGTGAGATAACGTATTTCCGCGATCATTATAAAGATTTATCGCCGAAATGTCTGATAATCTACGACAGGACGGCGTTCTTCGAGCCGGGAGGCGATCTGCGGCTGACGGTCGACAACGACCCGAGATACCGTCTGACGGATCTCGATCTGCGCGTCTCCATGGACGGCATCTCGCTTTTGCCGCCCGGGTATTCGGTACTCGAGATCAAGGTGCAGGAGGCGATGCCGCTGTGGCTGTCGCACATTCTCGACGAGGGGAAAATTTATAAATCGTCGTTTTCAAAATACGGCGAAGCATATAAACGCCAGATAATGCAATCATACGTTAATATATAACGGAGGTACAGTAAAATGTTTGATTCCATCTATTCTTCAACCGTAACGGTCCCGCAGTTTTTCATAATGGCGGGCGTCGCGCTCGTATCCGGACTTTTATACGCGTGGCTCATGTCGTTTAGGATCAGATCGACAAAACGCTTTTTCATAGTCATAGGTCTCATACCGTTCATCGTGTCCGCGGTGATCACGTTCGTCAACGGCAATATCGGCGCCGGCGTCGCAATAGGCGGCGCGTTCAGCCTGATAAGGTTCCGTTCCGCGCAGGGCACGGCGGACGAGATTGCGGCGATACTCATAGCGATGGGTGCCGGAATCCCGTTCGGAATGGGCTATATCGGTTACGGCATCATAATACTTATAGCGTTGTCCGTCGTTTATTTTCTTATCTCCATGCTTCCCGTGTTCGAGCACAAGAGCATGGCGGCGGATCAGCTGCTGCGCATAACGATACCCGAATCGCTCGATTACAGCGACGTATTCAACGATACGTTCGCGCATTATCTCAAATCGTACGAGAGCGTCGGCGTGAAGACCACCGGCATGGGCTCGATGTACAGACTCTCTTTCAAGATCAGAATGAAAGACAGCCGTGAAGAGAAGGCGTTCATCGACGAGCTGCGCACGAAGAACGGCAATCTCGAGATCGCCGTAACGCCGTATACCGATCTTCCCAGCCAGCTGTAAGGGTGCGGAAATGAAGAAAATACTGTTGTCACTTCTGACGGCGGCGATCGTATTTTCCGTTGTATCGTGCGATAACGGCGGCGTCACGCCGTCCACCGAAAACGCGGCGGCCGCGGAATCGGAGGCCGAAGCCATAGCGGCGGCGGAGTATTTTTCCGACAGCGATACGAGGGACGTTTCGTCCGAGACCGTGAACGCGACGGTAACGCTTGAGGGCGGGACCGGCACGATATCGGATACCGCGCGCGGATCGTCGGGCTCGAACGTCGTCATCACGTCAAAAGGCATATACCGCGTGACCGGCGCTTCGCAGAACGTCTCCGTCGTGGTGCGCGACGACAACAAGTCGGGTAACGTGTACCTCATACTCGACAACGTCACGATGGAAAACTCGAATTACTCCTGCATAAGCGTCGAGGCGGCGGACAAGGTCATAATATGCCTCATCGGCGAAAACACGCTTAAATACACCGCAAAATCGTCCGATTACGACGGCGCGATATACGCTTCGGACGACCTGACGATCAACGGCGCGGGTGCGTTATACGTTACGTCGTCGCTTCACGGGATCGTCTGCAAAAACGATCTGAAACTTACCGGCGGCACGGTGTCCGTGACGGCTTCTTCCATAGGTATCAAAGCGAAGGATTCCGTCCGCATAGGCGGATGCGCGGTGACGGTAAATTCCGGACACGACGGCGTGCAGGTAAACTCGTCGGAGACGGATCCGTTCTTCCATATCGGCGGCGGGTCGCTCACAGTTACCGCGGGATATGACGGGATCGACGTCGGCACGACCGCGTCGGTCATGACAGGCTTC
>JAFZRM010000153.1 GCA_017619885.1 Clostridia bacterium
GTGACCGAGGAGGAGACGACTGTCCCCGAGACGACGACCGTTCCCGAGACGACCACCGTCCCCGAAACGACGACGAAAGCGCCGGAAACGACGACCAAGACGCCCGAAACGACGACGAAAGCCCCGGAGACGACGACAAAGACGCCCGAGACCGAGCCGCCTAAGGAAAAGACTACGATAGTCAAAAATATCAAAACGTGGACTTACGACGACGGCATAAACTCAAGAGTCATCGGCATCTACGCGGAGACCGAGCCTAACGCGCTCGTCTACGTCTGCAAGGCCGACGGCACGACGCTCGTCAAGGAACACGCGCTCGACAAATATTTCTACGGAATGTACGTACTTCCCGCCGGCGTCGATTCGCAGACGGTGTACCTGTACGCGCTCGCCGAGGGCAAGACTCTGTCCGATCACAGCGTCAGGACGACGCTCAAATATTCCGAGCCAGTCGGCGCCAACGCGTTCATCGGCCGCGACAGCCACGTCTACCTTAACTGGTACGATTCGTTCTATTACGGCAACCAGAAGACGAACGCCGAGACGATGACGAACGTGAAAAACTACCTGACCGCCCAGCTCAACGCCATAAGAGCGAAGACCGGCAAGAATACGAAGATCATAATGGTCGTCTGCACGAACCCCGCCACGATCTATCACGATCTGCAGTACACCGCGGCGCAGGGCGGCAGAGGAGACCACAACGAGCCGACCTCGTCCACGATGTTCGGCGAATTCATGAAGGACAACGACGACATCTATTTCCTCGACCTCCGCGAGATCCTGACTCAGCACAAGGACAAACTGCTGTTCATGCAGGCGGACTCGCACTGGACGTCGATCTCGGGCTATTACGCTTATTATCGCATGGCGGAGAAGATAAAGAAGGATTTCCCGGACACGAAGATATACGATCTTGAAAAGGATTTCACGACCGAGATCGTGCCGACCGGCGGCGACCTGCTCAACTTCCTCGGCATCAGCGGCAAGGGCGTAAAAGCCGCCACCGCGTCCGTTTCACGCAAATCGAACGTCACGCCGGCTCCCGCCGGCGCGCCGACCGCGTACGTGATGGGCGACTCCTATTACTGGGCGCTCAGCGGATATCTCGATCTGCTGTTCAGCGAGATCTATCTCAACGAACCGGAATCGAACCCGCCGCTGTACGATTATTCTCTGAACGCGCTTGAGGCGCGTCAGCCCGATTATCTCGTATACGTCTGGACCGAGCGGAACGTGGGCGCCGATCTCGGCATGCTTTTCAACGCTCATCCCTGATTGATCCGACACCGGCGGTATGACTTTTTACCGCCGGTGAAAATCTATAAAACGTAAGGACAGCCTTTATGAAAACTGCAACAAGAACAATAGCGGCCGTGCTCGCGGCGCTGCTCGCGCTCTGCGCCGTGGCGTGCACCGACGCGCCCGAGACGACGGCGGACAGCACCGTGACGGCGCCGGCAACGGATACCAATACGGAGACGGACGAAGGTCCCGTCACAGCGCCGGTCACGGATACCGCGCCCGAAACGGAGCCGGAGCCGACCGAAAAGACCGAGCCGGTAAGCGACATACAGACGTGGACGTTCGACGACGGCAAGCAGTACGTGATCGGCATCTTCTGCAAGACCGAGCCCGACGCGCTCGTATACGTCTGCAAGCGCGACGGCGAGGTGCTTATAAAGGAGCACGCGCTCAACGTCTTCTTCTACGGTATGTATCTGCTCCCGGAGGGCGTGTCCGGACAGACCGTGTATATTTACGCCAAGTCCGAAGGCAAAGCGCTGTCCGACGCGAGCTCCGCGGTGCGTCTGAAATACAACACCGACGCGGAGGGCAACCTCATAAGCGGTTACGGCGCGTTCATAGGCCACGACAGCCACGTTTATCTGAATTTCTACGACGCTTTCTATTACGGCTACGTGCAGGCGAGCGAAGAGACGATGACGACGATGCGCGCGTATCTTGAAGCGCAGCTCGGTCTGATCAGACAGGCGACCGGCAAGAACACGAAGATAATCTGCATAGTCTGCACCAACCCCGCCGTCATCTATCACGATATGCAGTATACCGAGGAGGAGGGCGGAAGAGGCGACTATTTCACCGAAACGCCGGTCACGCAGTTCGCCGAGTTCATGAAGGACAGCGACGATATCTATTTCCTCGACCTGCGCGACACGCTGATGGAGCACAGGGACAAACTGCTGTTCATGCAGGCGGACTCCCACTGGACGCAGATCGCCGCGTATTACGGATATATGCGGGCCGCGGAGAAGATACGGAAGGATTTCCCGGAGGTGCCGATCTACGATCTTGAAAAGAATTTCAAAACGCAGATCGTCAAGAACGGCGGCGACCTGCTCGTGTTTATGGGAATACACGACAGAGTCGCGGCGGTCACGGCGTCCGTCACGCCGAAAAAATCATCGATGAAAGCGAAAAAATCGTATCCCACCGCCTACGTAATGGGAGATTCGTATTACGGCGCGATAAGCCCGTTCCTCGATCTGCTTTTCAGCGAGATATACCTCAACTATCCGGAGATCAACCCGCCGCTGTACGACTACCGCCTCGACGACCTTGAGACGCGTCAGCCCGATTATCTCGTGTACATCTGGACCGAGCGGAACATCGACGCGGATCTGAGCATGCTCATAAACATCAGAAAATGAGCGGAAGGACGGTCGGAATATGAAGAAAACCGTTTTGACCGGAGCCGACAGAGCGTACACCCTGCCGCTCCTCAAAGAAGGCAGGCTCGGACTGATTACGAACCACGCGGCGACCGTAAAGGACATGCGTCAGACGTACGAATATCTGCATGACGAATACGAGCTTACGGCGATATTCTCGCCCGAGCACGGCTTATACGGCGCGGCGCAGGCCGGCGCGCGTTTCACGGAGACCGATAAGGACGAGTCGACCGGCACGCCGGTTTACAGCCTCTACGGCGGACGCACGGCGCCGGACGACGAGATGATGGACAAGGTCGACATACTCTGCTTCGATATGCAGGACGTCGGCGCGCGGTTCTACACGTATCTGTATACGATGACGCGCAGCATGAAGGCGGCGGCAGCCGCCGGCAAGCCGTTCGTCGTGTTCGACCGGGTGAACCCGATCGGGCTCGACAAAGTCGAGGGCGAGATACTCGACGAGAACAACGCGAGCTTCATAGGCGAATACGCCGTACCTCACCGCTACGGCCTGAGCATCGGGGAATTCGCAGCGTACATAAACGAAACGAGAGGGATCGGCGCGGAGCTTTACGTGGTGCCGTGCTCCGGTATCGACAGACACACGTATTTCGAGGATACAGATCTGCAGTTCATCCCGCCGTCGCCCAATATGCCGACGCCGGATACCGCGATCGTCTATCCCGGCACTTGCATTTTCGAAGGTGTGCGCAATATGAGCGAGGGCAGAGGGACGACGCGCCCGTTCGAGATGATCGGCGCGCCGTATATAGACGAATTCGCGCTCTGCTCATATATGAACGGGCTCGGTCTGCCGGGCGTCGTGACGCGTCACGTGCGCTTCTCGCCTACGTTCTCGAAGTTTGCGGGCGAGCTCTGCCGCGGCATACAGATACACGTCACCGACAAACGCGCGTTCTCGCCGTTCGAATACGGTATGTATCTGTTCAGATATCTGTATGAAAACTACCGGCTCGATATAAACGAATCAACGATAAGAAAGAACTTCGGTACCTCCCGCATACTTGAAACGACAGATCTGCCGGCGCTGCTGTGCGACTGCAGAGAGAAGTGCGCGGAATTTGAAAAAACAACGGAAAGGTACAGACTTTATTTATGATATATAAAGAAAAAAAGATCCTGTTAAGAGACGGCAGGACGGTCACGCTGAGAAGCCCGCAGGAAGACGACTGGGCGGCGCTGATCGCGTATATAACGCAGATGGCGACGGAAACGCCGTACATTCTGCGCACGCCGGAGGAATGCCATGATACCGAGGAGTCGGAGCGCGCGTTCATAAACCGTTTCAAAGACGACGAGCTGTGCGTCATGATCACGGTGTTCGACGGCAACAAGGCCGTCGGCAACTGCAACCTGACCGTCAAAAACAGGAACAAGGTCAGACACCGCGCGGAGCTCGCGATCGGGATAATGCGCGATTATTACAGGCTCGGCATCGGAACGACTCTGATCACGGAGCTTTCGATAATAGCCCGCTCGATCGGCTGCACGCAGTTCGAGCTGACGTACGTCGACGGCAACTACCGCGCAAAAGGCCTGTACGAAAAATGCGGCTTCGTCGAAGTCGGGCGCATGCCGCAGGGCGTGCGGATGGAAGACGGCACGTACGCCGACGAGATTTTCATGAGGAAAGTTTTATAGGGGGATATAAAAATGATCAGAAAAGGTTTTTTGGCAAACGGCGAAATGCTCGGCTGGGAGCCGGAAAAGCTCGCGTCCTTCATAAAGGATACGGGATATGACTGCGTCGAGCTGATAGGCGATATCATATTCGCCGACGGAAAAGACGGCAAGGACTTCAAAGCCGCGGCGGACAAATACGGTATAGGCATATCCGAGATCCTCGCGCAGCACGACTACGTGATTTTGGACGAAGCTCAGAGAAAAGCAAGCATCGACGCGACCGTCATGCAGGTAAAGAAAACGGCGGATTTGGGCGTGAAGATAGTGAACCTGTTCACCGGTCCGGTGCCGTGGATGCCCGATTCGATAAAGGTCGGTCAGCAGGTAAGCATGACCGACGCGTGGAGTATGGTGTTCGACGCGTTCGATACGATCATCCCCGTCGCTGAGAAAGAGGGCGTGAAGCTCGCCGTGGAAAACGTCTGGGGCATGCTCGCGCACGATTTCTACACGAACAAATATCTGAACAATCATTATAACAACGCCGTCCTCGGCGTCAATCTCGACCCCTCTCACGACGTGTTGTACGGCAACACCGACATGAGTTTTCTCGTGAAGAGCTGGGGCGAAAAGATCTTCCACGTACACGTAAAGGACGCCGTCGGCGTCGCCGAGCCCGGAAAATTCATATTCCCGCTGCTCGATGAAGGCAACGTCGATTTCAGAACGTTCTTTGATGCTTTGAAGGAAATCGGATACGAAGGCTGCGCAAGCGTCGAATTCGAATCCTGGGCGTACAGAAATAAAACTCTGGGCGGCAGTCACGCCGCGACAGCGGAACCGATGCTCAGAGTCCTGGAAAAATATATTTAAACGGTTGAAGGGAGTAAACCTATGAAATTCAGGATCATTTTTGCAGGCTGCGGCGACATCGCTTACCGCTGGCTCGACCACATCACCAAAAGGGACGACTGCGAGATAATCGCGATAGTTGAGAAGAATCCCGCGCGCGCGGAAAACTATCAGGCGCGCTACAACTTCAAGTGCCCGATCTATAACAGCCTTGAAGACGCCATCGCGAAGGAGCAGGGCAACCTGATCATCGACCTCACCTACGTCACCGTCCACCACGATATTGTCACCACGGCGCTGAGAGCCGGTTACAACGTGCTCGGCGAGAAACCGATGGGCTTCACGGTCGATCAGGTCAACGATATGCTGCGCACAGTCGACGAGACCGGCAAACGCTATATCGTCATGCAGAACCGCCGTTATATCGAGCAGGTCAAGAAGATCCGCGCGCTCGTCACCTCCGGCATCATGGGAGCGCCCGTGTATCTCGCCGGCGAGATCTTCGTGTGCGCCGACATGGCGAGCATCAGGAACCAGTTCAAATATCCGCAGCTGCAGGACAACAACATCCACAGCTTCGACATTGCGAGATATCTCGTAGA
>JAFZRM010000154.1 GCA_017619885.1 Clostridia bacterium
CATGCCGTCGAACCAGACGGACCGCGACCAGATAGCGAAAATGAAGCAGATCCCCGTCCACGCGCTGATAACCGACAAAGAGCTTCTGTTTGTCGACGACTCGATAGTCCGCGGAACGCAGCTCAAAGAGACCGTCGAATTTCTGTACGAGAACGGCGCCAAGGCGGTGCATATGCGCTCCGCCTGCCCGCCTATAATGTACGGCTGCAAGTTTCTGAATTTCTCGCGCGCGACGTCGGATATGGAGCTGATCGCGCGCCGCGTGATCGTCGAGCTTGAAGGCGAGGCCGGCTTCGAACATCTCGACGAATACAGAGACGGCAAGAGCGAGCGTGGTAAAGCGCTGCGCCGCGCGATATGCGAAAAATTCAATTTCGCGTCGCTGGAATTCCAGACGCTTGAAGGCATAGTCGAGGCGATAGGGCTCGACAAGTCGGAGCTCTGCACATACTGCTGGGACGGGGAGGAATAAAAATGATCGAAAATTCAAGATCCGAGGCTTACGCCGCGTCGGGCGTCGACATCACGGCGGGTTACCGCGCGGTAGAACTCATGAAAGCGCATATAGCGAGGACGAACGTACCGGGCGTCGTGTCGGGCATCGGCGGCTTCGGCGGCCTGTTCGAACTTGACCTTACCGGGATAAACAAGCCCGTGCTCGTTTCCGGCACGGACGGCGTCGGGACGAAACTGAAGCTCGCGTTTTTAGCGGACAGGCACGACACCGTCGGGGTAGACTGCGTCGCCATGTGCGTAAACGACGTTATCTGCTGCGGCGCGAAACCTTTGTTCTTCCTTGATTACATCGCCTGCGGCAAAAATATCCCCGAGCGCATCGCCGACATCGTCAAGGGCGTCTGCGACGGCTGTGTACAGTCCGGCGCGGCGCTGATAGGCGGCGAGACCGCCGAGATGCCCGGCTTTTACCCCGAGGACGAATACGATCTCGCCGGATACTGCACCGGCGTCGTAGACAAGGATAAAATAATCGACAATAAAAAAATGAGGCCCGGCGACGTCGTCATCGCCCTGCCGTCGAGCGGCGTGCATTCAAACGGCTTTTCGCTGGTGCGCAGAGTTTTCGACGTCGAACACGCCGACATAAAATCGCCGGTGCCCGAATTGAGCGGCAAAAGCATACTCGAGACGCTTCTGACGCCGACGAAGATTTACGTCAAACCGATCCTGAAACTGCTCGAATCGGTCGACGTCCGCGGCATCTCGCACATCACCGGCGGCGGCTTCTACGAAAACATACCGAGAAGCGTTCCGGACGGATTGGGCGTCGTGATAAGAGAAGCGAACGTAAAAGTCCTGCCGATATTCGATCTGATAGAGAAGCGAGGAAATATCAGCCGCCGCGACATGTTCAACACGTTCAATATGGGCGTCGGTATGGACGTCATCGTCCCCGCGGATCAGGCGGACGAGGCGCTTCACATACTGAAAGACTGCGGCGAGGACGCGTACGTCGTTGGCGTCGTGGAAGAAAGCGGGAGCAAGATATGTCTTATCTGAAAAAAGTGCTTTCCGGCGTCTGTGCCGGCATACTGATCAGCATAGGCGGTTCGGTGTTTTTAGCGTGCGACAATAAATACGTCGGCGCCGTGATGTTCACCGTTGCACTTTTGTGCATCTGCCTCAAAGGCTATTCGCTTTACACCGGCAGGATCGGGTTTATCGTCGAGACTCACGACAAAGAGTATTTCGGCGGTTTGACGCTCGGCCTTCTCGGCAACGCGATCGGCACGGTCGGCTGCGGTTACGCGATAAGGCTCGCCCTGCCGAAGCTCGGCGAGGCGGCCGAGACGCTCTGCACGGGCAAGCTCGACCAAACGTTTTTGCAAACGCTCATACGCGGCATATTCTGCGGCGTGCTGATGTATTTAGCGGTCAGCATCTACAAAGAAAAAAACAACGTGATCGGTATAATCTTCTGCATACCCGTCTTCATTTTGGCGGGCTTCGAGCACTCGATCGCCGACCTGTTCTACTTTGCCGCGTCGGGCATCGTATCGCTTAAAGCCCTCGGATTTATCTGGACGGTAATTTTAGGTAACAGCATAGGCGCGGTCATCCTGCCGCTTCTAATGATGAAATTTAAGAAGGCTGAATAAATGGCTGAATTTTTTGAGCTAACGGCGTACTGCAAAAACGGATTTTTCAAAAACTACGGCGTCGATTTATCGGATATAATCAAAACGCCGTACACCATGTCGTTTGATACGGTAAATCACGGCGGATTTACGGCTTATACCGTGAATATCGAAAACCTTGTGATGAATGAGGACACGCTCGATACGCTCGCAGGACTTGCAAAGTCTATACTTGATAAGCTCGGCGGCGCGTCGCTTATAAGCGGCATATACGAGCTTACGGGATATAATCTGATGGGCGTAAACACGGTAAAACAGCTTGACAGCGTGCTTTACAAATTCCCGCTTCTGTTTTTCAGACAGGGAGAAGAAAAGGGGCTTGAAGTATATAAGACGGTGAACGGAATATCGGTAATTTACAATAAAGAGGCGCAGGATATATTTGGAGATTGATATGAAAAAGGTGAAAATCGCCGTCCTCGTTTCGGGCGGCGGAACGAATTTACAGGCGCTTATAGACGCGCAGAGCTCTGGGATAATACAAAGCGGAAAAATCGTCTGCGTCATATCGAGCAAGCCCGGCGCGTACGCCTTGACGCGCGCGAAAAACGCCGGGATCGACGCTTTTACCGTGCCGAAAAAAGAATGCGCGGATCAGGCGGAGTTTGAAGAAAAGATCGAAAAAATCCTGATAAAAAAGGGCGCGGAACTTATAATTTTGGCCGGCTTTATGTCGATTTTATCCGCCGACTTTACGAAAAAGCACGAAAACCGCATTATAAACGTGCATCCGGCGCTTATCCCGTCGTTCTGCGGCGCGGGTTATTACGGGCTGAAGGTGCACGAGGCGGCGCTCGGCTACGGCGTAAAGGTCACCGGCGCCACGGTGCATTTCGTAAACGAAATACCCGACGGCGGAAAGATCATTATGCAGAAAGCCGTGCGCGTGCACGACGGCGACACGCCGGAAAAACTTCAAAAAAGAGTAATGAAGCAGGCGGAGTGGAAGATACTTCCCGCCTCCGCCGAGCTCGTATGCAAAAAAATCTTAAACGGTGAGGTGTGATATGGATATTTACAAAAAGCACGATATCGAAGCGCTGATAACGGGCAACCCCTACGTGGGCCGCGGCATCGTCGCGGGACTTTCGGAGAACGGCAGATACGCCGTCGCCGCATATTTCATAATGGGCAGAAGCGCAAACAGCCGCAACAGAGTCTTTACGAAGAAAAACGGCGAGATATTCACCGAGCCGTTCGACGCGTCCAAAGTTCAGGACCCGTCGCTGATAATCTACGCGGCTCTCCGCAAATACGAAAACAAGCTGATATTCACAAACGGCGACCAGACGGACACGATCTACAACGGCGTTAAATGCGGCGCGACGTTCTCGGGAGCCCTCGCTACGCGCGAATTTGAGCCGGACAAGCCGAATTTCACCCCGCGCATAAGCTGTATGATGACGCTCGGCAAACCGCTGACCTACGAGATGAGCATACTGAAGTCCGAGGATGAAAACGGTACCGACTGCTGCCGCTTCACGTTCTCGTATAAAGCTCAGCCGGGTCTCGGGCATTTTATCCACACATACGTCACCGACGGCAATCCGATCCCGACGTTCCAGGGCGAGCCCGAGCGCGTTATCATACCCGACGATATAGACGGGTTCACGGAGGCGCTGTGGCGCGGACTTGACGAAAACAATAAAATATCCCTGTACGTCAGATACACCGATTTAGAGTCGGGCGAGGAGACGGACAGGCTTATAAACAAAAATAAATGAGGTGCGATATGAAGGATTTTGAACTCAAATACGGCTGCAACCCCAACCAGAAGCCAGCGAAAATATTCATGCACGACGGCTCCGACCTGCCGATAAAGATACTTAACGGCAAGCCGGGATATATAAACTTCCTTGACGCGTTCAACTCCTATCAGCTCGTAAAAGAGCTGAAAGCGGCGCTCGGCATGCCGGCGGCGACGTCGTTCAAGCACGTCTCCCCGACCTCCGCGGCGATAGGTCTGCCGCTGCCCGAGAAGCTGAAAAAAGCCTGCTTCGTCGACGACGTCGAAGGCCTTGACGATTCGCCCCTCGCCTGCGCCTACGCGCGCGCCCGCGGCACGGACAGAATGTCCTCGTTCGGCGACTGGATCGCGCTGTCCGACGTCTGTGACGTGACGACCGCAAAGCTTATAAAGCGCGAAATATCCGACGGCATAATCGCCCCGGGATACGAGCCCGAAGCTCTTGAAATTTTAAAATCCAAGAGAAAAGGCGGCTATAACATAGTTGAGATAGACGAGAATTACACGCCCGATCCGCAGGAACACAAGCAGGTCTACGGCGTGACGTTCGAGCAGGGAAGAAACAATTTCAAAATAGACAGAGAGCTGTTGTCAAATATCGTGACGGAGAATAAAGACCTGACCGACGCGGCGGCTGCCGATCTGATAATCTCGCTCATAACGCTCAAATACACGCAGTCTAA
Source organism: Clostridia bacterium (assembly GCA_017619885.1). GTDB lineage: Bacteria > Bacillota > Clostridia > Oscillospirales > CAG-272 > UBA1248. The sequence goes on from JAFZRM010000154.1 coordinate 4,587, forward strand.
CTCCGTCTGCTACGCTTACGGCGGACAGGCTATCGGCGTCGGCGCCGGCCAGCAGTCGAGAATACACTGCACGAGGCTCGCCGGAACGAAGGCGGACACGTGGTTCTTGCGCCAGTCCGATAAAGTTTTAGGGCTCAAATTCAGAGACGATATAGCGAGACCCGACAGAGACAACGTCATAGACGGATATATAAATCAGAACGAAGAGGACGTCTGCGCGGACGGCGTGTGGCAGAAATACTTCACCGAGCGCCCCGAACCGTTCACCCGCGAGGAGCAGAGGGCGTTTCTTGACACGCAGGACGGCGTAGCCCTCGGCTCCGACGCGTTCTTCCCGTTTGACGACAATATCAAACGCGCCAAAAAGAGCGGCGTGAAATACATTGCCGAGCCCGGCGGCTCGATCCGCGACGATCTCGTGATAGAGCGCTGCAACGAGTACGGCATGGTCATGGCGTTTACCGGCATGCGCTTGTTCCATCATTAAAAACGGTGTCGCTCCGCGACGGTTTTCGGGGGTTCCCACCCCTCAATTACCCCCCAACCCCCTGTTCCCTCCCGCGATCTCCGGCAGAGATTGAGGGGGCCGTGTCATGGCAGGGAGGTGGTTCCCGGAGAGGGGGCGGGGAGTACCCGGATGAGCCGTCAGGCGTGCCGGACGTCCCGAAGGAACTTTGCCTCATTTTGATTTTATCATTTACACGGAAAGGATTTTTCCATGAAACGTATGCTCGCTGTTATTTTGCTGATCTGCATGCCGGCCGCGCTGCTGGCCGCCTGCAAGACAGCTCCCGACGATTCCGGAACGGTCACCGATTCCGCCGAAGCGCCCGGCGATACCACCGCCGGCGAGACTGACGGGACAGATACGGAAGAAACAACTTCCGACGATTATTTCGATAATAACCGCATCGAGCTCGTGGAGCCGGATCTTTCAAAAGTCGCTGATCTGACTCTCCTCGACGACGGTTATGATATATACCAGCTTCCCGGCAACGGCAACGGAGGCTGGCGGTACGGTCCGTCATACATTTACTACGGCGACGGCCGCGTTGACGCGTATTTCGCTTCGGGCGGCGACAGCGGCGAGTGGGACCGTATCACCCACAGAAGCTCAGCCGACGACGGCAAGACCTGGTCTTCCGAAAAGATCGTCGTTTACCCGACGCCCGACAGCATGGACGACCATTCCTGCTGCGACCCCGGCGCCGTCTATTTCAACGGTTATTATTACATCGGCTACACCTCGACGCTGAACGACGACGGTTACTGCAACAATATCTTCGTCGCCCGCTCACAAAACCCCGACGGTCCCTTTGAAAAATGGAACGGCTCAGGCTGGGGCGGCGCGCCGGCTCCGATGATCTACTTCGAGCAGTCATACGGCTACTGGGGCATCGGCGAGCCCTCCTTCGTGGAGCTGAACGGAACTCTTTATATCTACTACACGTATTCCACTCCCATGAAAGCGTATCTGATGCTCGCCACCGCCGACGCCAGAAATGAGAACTGGCCGGCCGGGCTGCAGTATCACGGCGCGCTTATGGAGCGCCCGACCGATTCGCTCGATATAAAGTACGTGGAAGACTGGGGCAAGTTCGTAGGCGTTGCCAAGGCAAGCGGCGGCAGCTGGATCGCCGTCTACGAATCAGCCGACGGCAAGAGCTTTAAACTGGCGGACGCCGTCAGCGAGCATACCTGCAATTCTCCTTTCGGGCTGGGTCTTTCCTCCCGTCCGAACGGTCATATACGGCTGTCCGAGGACAGCGACCATCTGCGCCTCCTTTACGCCTACGGCGACTCGGGATGGGCGGCGTGGAACACCCGCATCCATACGATCACCCTTACGCAATCAGACGGCAACGATCTGGACGCCGAGCGCGCCAAACCCGGCTCGGGCATAGGCATCACCCGCGAGGAAGAACCGTTCGACTGGCAGGTGTGGACGATGATCCGCACAGAAAAGGATCTTTTCGTCATGGCCGCGGGAGACAAGCAGACCATGAAATTTTTCCTCCGCGACCGCTACGTCAACGGTAAGGAGATCTCTCTGCGTAAAAGCGAAGTCACTCTGACCGGATACGACGAAAACATCGTGACCTTTGAGGACGGCCGCATGATAGCTACGGGAGCCGGAGAGACTGACGTTACCGTCTGTTACAATGATCTGAAGCACGTTTTCCATGTGACGGTCACAGAAACAAAGACCGGCAGGAACGCCATTCTGTCGAAAACGACGGTGGTTCCCTCCGTCGACGCCTTTACGATCTATCTCGGCGAGAGAAGCGTCTACCGGCCGCAGATCCGCGTACGCGTCACAAAGGGCGACGGCTCCGTGAAAGAGCTGAACGTCAACGACGGGACTGAAAAGATCACGTACAAAAATTACGATGAAAATATCATCTCCGTAAACGAAAACGGCGTGATCACGGCGCGTGCCGCGGGAAGTACCGCGGTCACGGTGAAATACGGCACCTATAATCTGACGGTAACGGTCAAGGTGTCGGACGACCCGGCCGACGCCTTCTTCAAGCTGGGCGACGTTGACGATCTGAATTACGTGTCGCTTGATTTTTCCAAGGATATCGACCGTTCCGTTCTTTCTCACTTCAACAGCTGTGAAATGACCGCGACCGACGACGGTATGCGCGTCACGGTGAAGTCCGCAAAGACCAACCCCAACGCCACGGATCCCAGTTTCAAGATCGTCTACCAGGGCGCGCTCGATCCTGTCATGACCGAGAATTACAAGGCGGTACAGATCGTTTACCGCGTATCGACCGAAAACTCCGAACACGCGAGATCTTTTGAGATATTCATCGGCGCCGGCTCCGTCATGGACGCGCAGGGAGGCTATTCCACGTCGGCAAAGCTCGACTGCGACGGCGAATACCACACTCTTCGCATCCCCGTGTCCGCGCTGAAATTCTGGAAAGGACAGCTGAACGTCATCCGCTTTGACTTCTTCGAGGCGGCTCTTGACGGAGACGTTATGGATATACGTTCCATCTCCCTGGTCGAATAATACGGAATGAAAGAGCGCTGTTATGGGAAACGATAAATATGACTATTATAAAGAACATACGCGTAACAACACGCCGCATTATTTATATAAAATACTGATTTTGTTTCTCAGCCCGGTTTTTTCGGGATTCAACGTCCTTATTCTGTCATTATCGGACGAGTATCGGGCTCTGATGGTTTACGGCATCGTGCTCTTTATCGTTTTTGCGGTGATCGGTGTTATCAATATCTTTGACAACAGAATGGGCATGAAATCGCTTGCCGCCGTTATCGTCTGGATATTGATATATCTCGGAAGCTCGGTGCTGATGTTGTGTTACATGCCTTTTGCAAAGGCGGCCGTTGTTTTCGGAACGGAGATCCTGCTGTTTTCCGCGGTGTTAACAGTGACGACCGTAAAAAACAGGTCAAACAAAAATAAACGCACTTGATTGTGAAATGATGAAAAATGAGTATCAGAAATCGGAACGCGGCGGGATACTGATCGCCGGCAACATCGTTGCCGACCGGGTCAAGATCATCGACGCGTATCCCGACAAGCATATGCTGTCGAACATCTCGTCCGTTTCGACTGCCGTCGGCGGGTGCGTGCCGAACGTGGCGATCGATCTTAAAAAGATCGACAAAACGCTTGACGTGTTCGCCGCCGGACAAGTCGGCGACGACGACGCGGGCAGGTATATCCTCGGACAGCTTGAAAATTACGGCATCGGTACGCGGCTCGTAAAAGTCGTATGTGACGACTCGACGTCGTTTTCGGACGTCATGACCGAAGCCGGCACGGGCGAGCGCACGTTTTTCCACTATCGCGGAGCGAACGCCGGCTTTTCACCGAAAGACCTGCCGGCTGACGCGCTTGACTGCCGCATGCTGCACATCGGCTACATAATGCTGCTCGACGCCTTTGACCGCGCGGACGCGGAATACGGTACCGTTATGGCGAGGTTTTTGCACGACGCGCAGGCGGCGGGAGTGAGAACGTCCGTCGACGCGGTGAGCGATATAAGCGGCAAATTCGCCGAAAAAGTTCTGCCGGCTCTGAAATACGCGGACAACGCGATTATGAACGAGACGGAGGCTTGCGGCGCGGCGGGAGTCGAGCCGAGAAAGAATGACGGAAGTCTTGATCTGACGAATATCCGCGCGGCGGCGGAAAAACTCATGTCGTGCGGCGTCGGCGAGCGCGTGATAATCCACTGCCCGGAGGCGGGATTCATACTGAATGCGAACGGCGTCTTTACGGCCGTGCCGTCGCTGTGTCTGCCCGACGGCTTCATAAAAGGCAGCGTAGGCGCGGGCGACGCGTTCTGCGCGGGCTGTCTTTACGGGATATACAACGGATACGACGACAGACGGATCCTTGAATTCGCGTCCGGCGCCGCGGCGTGCAGCCTCGCCGCAAAGGATTCCGTCGGCGGGATGAAAACGGCGGATGAGATCGACGCGTTCATATCGCAAACACCGAGAAATATCATATAACAGAGAGAAAAAAATGAAAAAAAGCGAAATCATAACGCAGCGTGAAAAGGCTTTGCCGTATTATGAAAAAGCCGGCATAGTGCTGACCGAAAAAGAAAAAGAGAATATCGAGATCGCGGATTTCGGGCTCGGCAGAGTCGACAGCGTAGGGCTTCAGCTCGTCGTTTACGTGAACACCGACCGCGTCTGCGCCAAGGAAATGGTGCTTTTGCCGCACCAGGTCTGCCCGGAACACCGCCACGTCCCGACCGGCGGAACAGAAGGCAAGGAGGAGACGTTCCGCTGCCGTTACGGTAAAGTGTATCTCTATACTGACGGCGAGGGAGACGCGGAAAACACGGCGGTACCGCTTCCGCCGACAAAGGTCACGGTATTTCACGAAACGGTCCTTTACCCGGGCGAGCAGTTCACGATCATGCCGGGGACGCTGCACTGGTTCGCGGCGGGCGATGAAGGAGCGGTGATATCGGAATTTTCGACTCACAGCACGGACGAGACCGATTATTTCACCGACCCCGGGATCGTCAGGATCCCGAAGACGGAAGACTGAGAGGACACTAAAATGCTTGTCAATCTGAACGACGTACTCAAAAAAGCGCAGAAGGAGCACTACGCCGTCGGTCTGTTCAACGCGACCGACTCTGACATGCTCGATGCGCTGATATCCGCGGCCGAGGAGCTGCGGTCTCCGATAATCATCGGCACCGCGGAGGTGCTTCTGCCGTACGGCGAGTTATCGCTTATCGCGCCGGGGCTGCTCAGCGCGGCGAAGAACGCGAGCGTGCCCGTCGTCGTGCATTACGACCACGGTCTGACGTTCGGACGCTGTATGGAAGCGCTGAAACGCGGCTTTTCGAGCGTGATGTTCGACGGCTCTGCAAAAAGCTACGGCGAAAACATAGTCGAAACAAAGGAGATAGTCAAGATCGCTCACGCGGTCGGCGCGAGCGTCGAGGGCGAGATCGGCCACGTCGGAGACAACGGCGACGAAGACGACGGCGCGGATATGTATACGAAGCCCGCCGAGGCGGTCGAATATCTCTCGGCGACCGGCGTCGACGCGCTCGCCGTGGCGATAGGCACGGCGCACGGCGCGTACAAACATAAGCCGAAACTCGATATAGAGCGGCTCAGACAGATCCGCGCCGCGGTCGACGTCCCTCTTGTACTGCACGGCGGGTCCGGCCTGTCGGATGACGATTTCAGAAACTGCATCGAAGCCGGCGTCTGCAAGGTCAATATCTTCACGGATCTGTGCCTTGCGGGCAGCGCCGCGATGAAGTCGGCGTCGGAGCGCGGGCTCGATTATCTGAGCTGCCGCAACGAAAAGGTCGCGGCGATAAAAAAAGAGGCCGAAAAGAAGATGGCTCTGTTCGGCTGTGCCGGAAAAGCGTAAATCAACGCGCGACGGCGCGTATTGAAATAAAGAGGTATAAACTTGAAAATAATGGTAGTAGGCGGCGGCGGCCGCGAACACGCGATAATCAAAAAGCTTAAAGAGAACAAAGAAGTCGAGAGGAACTTTGCGCTGCCGGGCAACGGCGGAATAGCGGAGGACGCGGAATGCGTCGATATAAAGGCGACGGATATCGAGGGCATCGTAAAATTCGCCGTTCACAACGGGATCGACTACGCGGTAGTCGCGCCGGACGATCCGCTCGTGCTCGGCTGCGTCGACGCGCTGAATTACGAGGGGATCCCGTGCTTCGGCCCGAGATCGTCGGCGGCGATGATAGAGGGAAGCAAGGTCTTCGCAAAAGACCTGATGAAAAAATACGGCATACCGACGGCAAAATACGAGACGTTCGACAACGCGGAACAGGCTCTTGCCTACGTCGAAAAAGCTCCTTTGCCGACGGTCGTCAAGGCCGACGGGCTCGCTCTCGGCAAAGGCGTCATAATCGCGAACACGCGCGCCGAGGCGGCGGAAGCCGTAAAGGCGATCATGGAGGACAAGCGATTCGGCAAATCCGGCGACAGGGTGGTCATAGAAGAATTCCTGACCGGCCCCGAGGTCTCCGTCCTGTCGTTCACGGACGGGGTGACCGTCGTCCCGATGATCTCGTCGATGGACCACAAGCGCGCGCACGACGGCGACGAAGGTCTGAACACCGGCGGCATGGGCACCGTCGCGCCGAACCCGTACTACACCGCCGAGGTCGCGGAGGAGTGCATGGAAAAGATCTTTCTGCCGACGATCAGGGCGATGAACGCCGAGGGGCGCACATTCAAGGGCTGTCTGTACTTCGGACTCATGATAACGAAGGACGGACCGAAGGTCATCGAGTACAACTGCCGCTTCGGCGACCCGGAAACGCAGGTCGTTCTGCCGCTGCTGAAAACGGACCTGTTGACGGTCATGCAGGCGACGACGAACGGAGAGCTTGACAAAATAAAAGTAGAATTTTACGACAAACACGCATGCTGCGTCATAGCAGCGTCCGACGGCTACCCCGAGCATTACGAAAAGGGCTTCGAGATAACTCTGCCAGAGGATAAAACGGGTATCTACGTCGCCGGCGCGAAGTTGAAGGACGGCAGGCTCGTCACCTCGGGCGGCCGCGTGCTCGGCGTGACGAGAGTCGCCGACACGCTGCAAGACGCGATAAACGCGGCCTACGACGCGGTAAAGACAGTTAAATTCGAGAATATGTATTACAGGACCGATATAGGAAAAAGAGCATTGCAGGCAAAGGAAAAATAAAAATGGTTTACAGGATCTATGTTGAAAAAAAGCCGGGTCTCGACAACGAGGCGAAGACGCTGTTGTCTGACGCCCGCACGCTGCTCGGCATCGACGGGCTGAAAAACGTCAGACTGTTCAACCGCTACGACGCCGAAAACATCGAAAAATCTCTGTTCGACTACGCGGTGAAGACCGTGTTTTCCGAGCCGCAGCTCGACACGGTGAGCGACGAACCGGACGTTGACGGCGCGTACGTTTTCGCGGTCGAGTATCTGCCCGGTCAGTTCGATCAGCGGGCGGATTCCGCGGCGCAGTGCATCCAGATTATAAGTCAGGGCGACCGCCCCGACGTGCGCAGCGCGAAGCTTTACGCGCTTTACGGCGATCTGTCGGATGACGATATAAAGGCGATCAAAAAGTACGTCATAAACCCTGTCGAGGCGCGCGAGGCGTCGCTCGAACTGCCGGGTACGCTTCAGACGGCTTTCGAGATACCGACGTCCGTGAAAACGCTTGACGGCTTCATAAAGCTCGACCGTGCAGGACTTGAGGATTTCGTCCGATCGTACGGGCTCGCCATGGACGCGGACGATATAGAATTCTGTCAGAAATATTTCATAATTGAAAACCGCGACCCGACGATAACCGAGATCAGGATGATCGACACGTACTGGTCGGACCACTGCCGCCACACCACGTTTCTGACGCATATAGACAGCGTGAAATTCGAGGACGCGCTTTTGCAGAAGGCTTACCGCGATTATCTCGACGTCAGAGCGGAGCTCGGCAGAACGAAGCCGGTATGCCTTATGGACGTGGCGACGATCGGCGCGCGGTATCTTAAGGCGAAAGGAAAACTGCCGAAGCTCGACGAATCCGAGGAAATAAACGCCTGCACCGTAAAGATCAACGTAACGGTCGACGGCGTCGAGGAGCCGTGGCTTTTGCTGTTCAAGAACGAGACGCACAACCACCCGACGGAGATAGAGCCGTTCGGCGGCGCGGCGACGTGCATCGGCGGCGCGATCCGCGACCCGCTGTCCGGCCGCTCGTACGTCTACGCGGCGATGCGCGTCACCGGCGCGGCGGATCCGACCGTCCCGGTATCGGAGACGATCGAGGGCAAGCTCCCGCAGAGGAAGATAGTTACCACCGCGGCGGCGGGCTATTCGTCTTACGGCAACCAGATAGGGCTCGCGACCGGCATAGTCGACGAGATATATCACCCGGGCTACGCCGCGAAGCGCATGGAGATAGGCGCGGTCATCGCCGCGGCTCCAGCTGAGAACGTCAGGCGCGAGCGTCCGGCTCCCGGCGACGTCGTCATACTGCTCGGCGGCGCGACGGGCCGCGACGGCATAGGCGGTGCGACGGGCAGCTCCAAATCGCACACCGCGCATTCAGTCGAGGAATGCGGCGCCGAGGTGCAGAA
>JAFZRM010000155.1 GCA_017619885.1 Clostridia bacterium
AACTGTGCATAGCGTACTGCGGCATACTCAGCAAACACAATCTCTGCGCCACAAGCATTACCGGAAAATATATATCCGACGCCACGGGACTGAAGATAGAGCGGCTGCTCTCCGGCTCTCACGGCGGCGAGGAACAGATCCTCTCGCGCATAGCGTACGACGAGATAGACGTGCTGCTTTATTTCAGAGACACGTCGGACGGTCTTCCCCTCTCCGGCGAGGAAGCGGATCTGATCCGCATGTGCGATATACACAACGTCCCGCTGGCGACGAACATCGCCACGGCGGAGATACTGATACGCGCGCTCGACAACGGCGACCTCGACTGGCGCGAGATCGTCAACCCGCGCTCCGCGTACAACCAGAACCGCAAAAAGGTACCGTTCAAATGAAAAAGAACGCGATCTACGTGCTGATCGCCGCCGTGATCGTCGTTTTCGGCGCGCTCACGGCGGTATATCAGATCAGACATCCCGGCAGGATGATTCCGGTATCAAAATATACGGAACTCAAGGTGTCGTTTTTGGGCGGCACGAATTTCCATCTGCTCGCCGAAGAGCTGCAGATACCGGAAAACAAGCGCGGCTCGACCGTTTACGCGGCGATAATCGAATATCCGACGCCGCAGCTCGAAGCGGAAAAAGGCGTGACCGCCGGCTTCTATTTCTTCGATCTCAACGGCATATACGCGCGCGTTTACACCAACGCCGAGACGATCACGTCCTCGACCGATCTGTCCGAGCTTGCGCTCAGATCGCTGCAGTCGGCGGCGGCTCTGTACGACGAGACGTATACGCTCGCCGAAAACACCGATTACGGCATACCGGATTACGGCTGCGTCAAAGTCTATCTGCGCCGCGGCGACGGCGTTTATTTCAGGGTCTTCAAGGACGCCGAGGTCCCGGCGGCGGTTTCGTCGATTCTCGACGAATTCGGTGCGGCGGTAGCGCAGTACGAAGAAAAAATGAACGCGTCGGAATAAATTTCAAAAAACAACTTGACATTTCGGCTAAAATGTGGTATTATGCTTTTCGCGATATCACGTCATGGAGAGATGTCCGAGTGGTTTAAGGAGCTGGTCTTGAAAACCAGTGACTCGTTTTGCGGGCCGTGGGTTCGAATCCCACTCTCTCCGCCAACCGGGCTCATAACCGAATAACCAACTGCACACGGAGAAGTACTCAAGCCGGTGAAGAGTCGCCCCTGATAAGGGTGTAGGGCGGGAAACCGTCGCGAGAGTTCGAATCTCTCCTTCTCCGCCAGAAAAATCCTCGTCGAAAGACGAGGATTTTTCAATTAAATCCACCCTGTCGGATGGGATAAATCGGCTGCCGCCGATGAAATCCACTGACGCGGATGAAATCCGCCTCGACGGCGGGCGGGTGGATTTAATTTCATCGTGAGCGCCGAGATTCCCCGAAGCGGACTTGTGCGCTTTGGGGGGCCGCGGGTGCGAACGATTTCATCCGAAGGCTGTGCCTGAGGATTTCACCGCGGCATCGCCGCGATTTCATTATAATCAAATTCGCGAAAGCGAGGCTTTTCAACTGAATCCACCCTACGGGAACCCCCATTGCTCACGAGTTCGCAACGGGGAACCCCTATTACGGGTGGGATAAATCGGCTGCCGCCGATGAAATCCGCCTCGACGGCGGGTGGGTGGATTTGATTTCACCGCGGCTTCCGTTTTCCAACGGAAGCCGCGATTTCACTAAAAAGATACTCACACTTCCGCTGCGTCTGAGATTTTTTTACCGTATACGTGCAATTACTCGCTTTATGTCCTTTACAAAGTCCGCGGGAAATGTTATAATACGGTCGGAAAAGGAGGTCGGCGTCATGGATCTGATCAAAGTCGGAAGGTTCCTTCAGAGCCTTCGCAGGGAAAAGGGGCTCACTCAGCAGCAGCTTGCGGAGATCACGGGCACGTCTCAAAGGACCGTCTCTCGCTGGGAGACGGGAAACAATATGCCGGATATCGACACCCTGATCGGGTTGTCCGATCTGTACGGAGTCGATCTGCGCGAGATACTGAGCGGGCAGCGAAAAGACGGGGCAGGCACGCCGGACGAGTCTTTAAAAGAGACGGCGCTTCAGACCGCGGATTACGACGGCGCAAAGGAAAAGAAGCTTATCGGGCGGATCCTTATTATCGTTTTCGCGGGATTTCTCGCGTACGCGACGTCGCTCGTCACCGCCTTGAAGATCATGAACAGCGTGACGGGCGGGATCGCGGTGCTGATCTTATCCTCGGTCTGCTTCCTGTTGTACGCGCTTGTGACCCTGTCGATTTCAAAAAACAGGACGAACACCGGTTATCTCAACTGTCTGACCGGCGCCTTCGCGGCGGCCGTCGCCGGCAATCTTTTACTGTTGGCGGTGTTTTTCAAAAACGGTTCCTATCACAATTACGGCATGGCCGGCACGTACTTAGCCGTTCTGATCTGCGCGGCGCCGTTCATACTCGCCGGGATCACTGTCACGCTAATAAACTGCCGCAAAAGAAAAAGCGGCTGACGATCGCGCCCCGCCCCGCCTTTTGCTTTTTGGCGGGGCGGCGTCTTTTTCATTTTTTCTTTTTTCATTGACTTTTTGTGTTTTTTATGTTATTATTGATACAAGGCAGCGCGGCGGCGCGAAAGAACGGAGGATGATATAATGGAGCTTAACGAAAACATTCTTAAAAGCGGAAAGAGATTCATAGTCGGAAAATGGCGCGTGGACTACATCGTCAACGCGTTCTCGAACGATCTGGCGCACATCCCGGCATCCGAATTCAAGAGCGAGGACGGCAGCGATTTCACCGCGATCACGTTCGACTTTTTCGAGGATCAGCGCGTGGTTATGACGGACACCTCAAAGGGCAAGACCGTCGAAGGCACCTGGGAGCAGACCGACATGTTCGAATACAAATACGAGCTGAAGGATTTCCTTCAGATACCGGAAGGCGATTTCCGCAATGCGGCGGAAAAGCTGACGGTGTCGGGCGGCACGCATCTCGTTTTCAGCATCGGCTTTTTAGCGATAGCGATGAAGAAGGAGTCCGACGGCGTAATAACCAAGCCCGCCGATATCGGCGATATGCAGGGCGACGGGGACGCGTTTGATATAGTCGGCAAATACTCCGTGGCTAAATCCATGGCGTTCGTCGGCGGGAATATCGGGCTCTTCACGTATGAAGAGGTAAAGGCGGATCTTGACAAAAAAGCCGCCGCGGGCGAGGACGCGGATCCTGGAATGCTCTCGGCGTTCGCCGTTAAAGTCGAATTCACGCCGGATCACAAGGTGCTTCAGTGGATGAAACTGCCCGACGGCGTGCCGGAGGAGGCGATCAAGGCGGCGCTCGAGTCAGGCGAGATCGCGGCGGTGTCCGACGGATATTTCTGCGCACGCGCACAGGAATGGAAGTGCGTCGACGGAAAATACTACTACAACACCGGCGAGCACAGAGAAGCTTTCGGCGAGGAGCTTTCAAGCTGGGACGAGCTCGTCGAGGAAGACGGGCTGATCAAATTCGGCTCCGGCATGACGATGATCAAAAAAGACTGAGTAAAACGAGAATGCCCCGGGACGTTTTCGGCGCGGCGTGATAAGGAAGTATTATGTATAAACTTTGCCGCGCCGAAAATGAAGACGCCCGCAAGCGGGCTAATGAAGAAATGAAGACGCTTCGCTAATGAAGAAATTCGAATTCAA
>JAFZRM010000019.1 GCA_017619885.1 Clostridia bacterium
CCGCCGCGGAGATAATCAGCCCGCTCAAAAAAGTGCTCCGCCGCGCCACGCCCGAGGACGACGCGCATAAAAAGGAAAACGACGCGAAAGAGAAAGAAGCTTTCCGCGTTTGCGAGGATATGATAATCCGCCACGGGCTCGAAATGAAGCTCGTCGAGGTGGAATGCACGTTCGACAACTCGAAACTGCTGTTCTACTTCACGTCGGAGTCCCGCGTCGACTTCCGCGATCTCGTAAAGGATCTCGCGTCAGTTTTCAGAACGAGGATTGAGCTTCGCCAGATCGGTATCCGCGACGAGGCGAAGATGATAGGCGGTCTCGGCATCTGCGGCCGCCCCGTGTGCTGTCACACGTTCCTCGAGGATTTCGGACAGGTGTCTATAAAGATGGCGAAAGAACAGAATCTGTCGCTGAATACCGCCAAGATATCCGGCACCTGCGGCAGGCTAATGTGCTGTCTGCGCTACGAGCACGACACGTATGAAGAGGAGATCAGGAAGACTCCGAAGGTCGATTCGCTCGTCCGCACGGACGACGGCGACGGCGTCGTGGTCGAGACAGTGCCGCTCCAGGGCATCGTGAAGGTCCAGCTTTCGCAGAATCCCGACGCCGCCCCGAAAGCGTACAACCGTGACGACGTTAAGCTCATAGGATACGTAAAGAAAGAAGCAAAGCCTCAGCCGAAGCAACAGTAACGAAAGGAAGTGCCCGAAATGGCGGAAGGTCACAGACAGAGACTCAAAAGCAGATTTCTTGAATACGGTCTCGACACCTTCAACGAAATAAACGCGCTCGAACTTATGCTGTTCTACGCGCTGCCGAGACAGGACACGAATCCTCTGGCGCACCGTCTGCTCGACAGGTTCGGTTCGTTTGCCGGCGTGCTCGACGCCGATTACGCAGAACTGATCGAGGTCGAGGGCGTTTCGGACCATACGGCGACGTTTCTTAAAACGCTGCCTGACGCGGCGAGGTATTATCAGCGCAGCAAACTGGGCGGACGGATCGTGCTGCCGACGCTTACCGATATCGGGGAATTCCTCGTTAAGCAGTACGTCGGCGTCACGTCGGAGCGCGTTTTGATGCTCATGCTCGACAACGGCAGAAGCCTCATAAGCTGTGAGAAGCTTCACGAGGGCTCTGTAAGCTCTGCGGCCGTGAGCATCCGCATGATGGCGGAGCTGGCGCTCAAACGGCGCGCCGCGGCGATCGTGCTCGCGCACAACCATCCGTCTGGCATAGCCGTACCGTCGCCGGACGACATAATGGTGACGAGAGAATTCAAAAACGCGATGATCACGCTTGAGATAGAATTCATCGACCATTTTATAATCGCGGACAACAGATACTGTACGATACTGAACAAACTGTGATGAAAGATAAATTCAAACTCGTATCGGACTACAAGCCGACCGGTGATCAGCCGGCGGCGATAGCGGAGCTGACGGAGGGCGTGCTCAAGGGCGACCGCATGCAGACGCTTCTCGGCGTTACCGGCTCGGGCAAGACGTTCACGATGGCGAACGTTATCGCCAATCTAAACCGTCCGACGCTCGTTCTGGCGCACAACAAGACGCTCGCGGCGCAGCTGTGCCTGGAATTCCGCGAATTCTTCCCGGAAAACGCCGTCGGCTATTTCGTGTCATATTACGACTATTTCCAGCCCGAGGCTTATATCCCGGGCAAGGACCTTTATATAGAAAAGGATTCGCTCATCAACGACGAGATAGACAAGCTGCGCCACAGCGCGACGTCGTCTCTGTTCGAACGCAGGGACGTCATTATCGTCTCGTCGGTGTCCTGCATTTATTCGCTCGGCGATCCGGAGGAGTACTGCGATCTTATGGTCGCGATCCGCCCCGGGCTGCAGATAGACAGAAACGAATTCCTGCGCAGGCTCGTTTCGATCAACTACGAGCGAAACGACATAAACTTCGTGCGCGATAAATTCCGTGTCAGAGGCGACACCGTCGAGGTGTTCCCGGCAAGCGAAGGCGAAAACGCCCTCCGCGTGGAATTCTTCGGCGACGAGATAGACAGGATATCGGAGATAAACGCGCTGACCGGCGCGGTGCTCCGCCGCCTGTCTTACGCGGCGATCTACCCCGCGTCGCATTACGCCATATCTGACGACAAAAGGCTGCGGGCTCTCGACCAGATCAGGGACGAGATGGAGGAGAGAGTCGATTTTTTTGAGGCGCAGGGCAAACTGCTCGAGGCGCAGCGCATACGCACGCGAACGGAATACGATCTTGAGATGATCTCCGAGGTCGGTTACTGTTCCGGCGTTGAGAACTATTCGCGCGTGTTCGCCGGCAGGGCGCCTGGTTCGACGCCTTACTGCCTGCTCGACTATTTCCCGAAGGACTATCTTCTTTTCGTCGACGAGTCGCACGCGACGCTGCCGCAGGTGCGCGGCATGAGCGCCGGAGACAGAGCGAGAAAGCAGAACCTCGTCGACTACGGCTTCCGTCTGCCGTCCGCATACGACAACAGACCGCTCGTATTCGAGGAATTCGAGCAGAAGATAAATCAGGCGATATTCGTCTCGGCGACGCCGGGCGAGTACGAAAGACAGCATTCGGCGTCTATCTCCGAACAGCTTATCAGGCCTACCGGACTGACGGATCCTGAGATTGAGATAAGACCGGTGGAAGGACAGGTCGACGATCTGCTCGGCGAGATCAGGCAGAGAACGGAGCGCGGCGAGCGCGTCCTCGTGACGACGCTTACGACGAAGATGGCGGAAGACCTTACAGAATATATACAAAGCCACGGCATCAAGGTCCAGTATATCCACCACGAGGTGGAGACGATGCAGCGGACCGAGATACTGCGCGACCTGCGCCTCGGCGTGTACGACGTACTCGTCGGCATAAACCTGCTGCGCGAAGGACTCGACCTCCCGGAGGTCTCGCTCGTCGCGATACTCGACGCAGACAAGGAAGGTCTGCTCCGTTCCGAGGTATCTCTGATACAGACGATAGGACGCGCCGCAAGGCACGAGAACGGCAAGGTCATAATGTACGCTGATACGGTCACCGGCTCGATGAGGCGAGCGATCGACGAGACTGACAGAAGACGCACGATACAGAAGAAATACAACGAAGAACACGGCATCACGCCGCATACCGTAGTAAAGGCCGTGCGCGACGTTATCGAGATAGCGGAGCGCGACGATACGAAAAACAGAAGGAAGAGAACGGATCACGGCGAAAAGAAGCTTTCCGACGGCGACCGCGGCAGACTGATAGACGAGCTGACCGCGAAAATGCGTCAGGCGGCGAAGGAGCTTCGCTTCGAGGAAGCCGCCGCGTACCGCGACAGGATAAGAAATCTGAGCAAATGAGCAGTTTCAAAACGAACGAATGGGAAAAAACGGACCAGACCGAACATAATAAAGTGGAGCCCGGCGCGCTTTATCTCGTCGCCACTCCGATCGGCAATCTCGCCGACATGACGTACAGGGCGGTAAAGATCCTGTCCGAGGTCGATTTCATAGCGGCAGAGGACACGCGAAACACTCCGAAGCTGCTCGGCAGATACGGGATCAAAAAACCGCTCGTCAGCTATTTCGAGCATAACAAACGGGAGCGCGGGGAATATATCGTTTCAAGACTGAAAAACGGCGAATCGTGCGCGCTCGTGACCGATGCGGGAACTCCGGCGATAAGCGATCCCGGAGAAGACCTCGTCGTGCTTTGCCGGCAGAGCGGAGTTAAAGTCATTAGCCTCCCCGGACCGTGCGCGGCGATAACGGCGCTCACACTTTCCGGGCTTCCCACCCGCCATTTCGTGTTCGAAGGATTTTTGACGACCGCGAGAGGACAGAGAAAAGAGCGGCTGAATCAGCTTTCGGACGAGACGCGGACGCTTATAATCTACGAGGCGCCGCATAAGCTTACAGTCACGCTGAAAGACATCTACGAGGCTTTCGGCGACAGACGCGTCGCGTTCTGCCGCGAGCTTACGAAGATAAACGAAGAAGTCAGAGTCATGACGCTGTCTGAAGCGCTTTCATATTACGAAGAGGTCAAACCGCGCGGCGAATTCGTCCTCGTTATCGAAGGCGCGGAAGAAAAAGCGCCCGAGGAAAACGGCATGAGCATTGCCGAGCACGTGCAGAAATACATAGACGGCGGAATGACGAAAATGGACGCGATCAAAGCCGCCGCCCGCGACCGCGGGATCCCCAAATCCGAGGTATACGCGGAGGTCAACAAATGAGGATTTACAACGCAAAAGTATACGATACAGAAAACAAAACGTTCTTTGACGGCGGCGTTACGTACGAGGACGGCGTCATAACCGAGGTCGTCCGCGGAAAATGCAAGGGCGATGCGGACGCGGGCGGCGCATATCTGCTTCCGGGTCTGATCGACGTGCACAGTCACGGCCGCGGCGGATACGATTTCATGTCGGCGGAGCCTGAGCAGATCGCAGAGTGCCTGAAGCACTATCTCCGTCACGGTATAACGACCGCTTTCCCGTGCGTTATGACGGCGCCGCTGCCGGATATTTATAAAGCGATAGAGAACATCAAAAACACGAAAAGCCCGATCAATATCGACGGTATCCACGTCGAAGGGCCTTACGTGTCCCCGAAGCGTCCCGGCTGCCACAACGTTTCACAACTGAGGTTCCTTTACGCCGACGAGGCTTACAGGCTCGTTCAGGCGATAAAGCCGCTTCGCGCCCATTTCACGACGGCGCCGGAGCTTGAGGGCGCAGATATGTTCATCAAAGTTCTGACTGACAACGGCGCGACCGTCGGGATCGGTCACAGCGACTGTAAATACGCCGAGGCGATGCACGCGCTCGATATCGGCTGCGTTTCGTTCACACATACGTTCAACGCGATGCGCGAACTGCGCCACAGAGAGCCCGGAACGGTCGGAGCGGCGCTTTCCGGCCGCGCTTACGCGGAGTTCATCTGCGATCTGTTCCACGTAAACGGCGCGGTGCTCGATCTGTCGTACAGAGCGATAGGCGCCGACAGATTCGTCATCGTTTCCGATTCGATCTCCGCCGCAGATATGCCGGACGGCAGATATATGCTCTCGGGCATGGCGGTTAACGTTAAGGAAGGCAGAGCGGTAAACGACGAAGGCGTTATCGCCGGCTCGACCAGCAACGTCTTCGACGGACTGAAAAACCTTATGAAAGCGACGGGAGAACCGCTTGAAAAACTCGCGGTCACGGCGACTGCGAACCCGGCGAAACAGGTCGGCATTTACGGCGAATGCGGTTCGATCACGGTCGGCAAGCGCGCCGATCTGCTGCTCACGGACGGAGAAAACGTCCTTATGACCGTATGCCGCGGCGCGGTTGTGTGAGGAATATTTTTCCTGACCGCCGTCGATAATGAGAAAAAACGGAGTTGTTATGACCACAGATATCACGTACACCGGCGTGTCAGCCGGACCGCAGAAAAACAGAATAAAAAAGCTGAACAGATATTTCAAAAACTCGGCAAAAAGAACGCTTTTCGCCGGCGACAACTACCACAACGCGGTGATCGCGCCGCTTATCTGCGGAATGTTTTCCGGCGGGCTGCTTTACTTATCGTTTTACGTGCCCGATCTGATCGGCGAGGCGCTTGCCGCCGCCATGAACGAACGCGCCGCGGCGCTTCTGACCTCGACTCTTGACGTGATCGTTTACACCGTCACGGCTTTCCTGTTCTTCATGTTCTTCTCGGGGGTATACGTGATGTGCTCGAGGATGAAGGAAGAACCCGACAGCCGTCCCGGAGTCGTGTCATACTCGTCGTTTTCCGATATATTTATGCCTATGTCCGGCGGGAATTTTTCAAAATATCTGGTGATATTTCTGATACTCGCCGTACAGCTGTGCGCCGTGATCGTTCCGTGCGTATTCATATGCCGAGGAGTCGGCGGGATAGGGATCCCGGCGTTTGCGGTGTTCTTTGTCAGGCTTGCCGCGACATGCGCGTGCGCGTTTATGTGCATAATGTTTTTCGCGCTGCTTCTGCCGCTGCCGTACGTGTTTGAACACGAGGACGACGTCCCGGCGGTCACGGCTTACAAAAAAAGCGCTTCCGCGGCGCTTCCCGGCGTGTTCCGCTGCTGCGGACTGCTGTTCTCGTTCATACCGCTTCTGCTTCTGTCGGTTCTGAGCTTCGGCGTGCTGTTCTTCGCATACGCGCTGCCTTATATGACGCTCAGCGCCGCAAAAGCGGGCGAATATCTTTATATGATTGCCAATACCGAAAGGAATGTATAAGATGAATAAACCGAAATGTTATCTGACGACAGCCATCCCGTACGCGTCGAGAAAACCGCACATCGGGAATACGTACGATATAATCCTCGCGGACTGCTATAAAAGATACAAGCAGCTCTGCGGATATGACGTGCTTTTAAGTACCGGTACCGACGAGCACGGCCAGAAAATAGAAGAATACGCCGCAGAGGCGAAAATGACGCCGAAGGAATACGCGGATTCCGTTTCCGCGCAGATCAGACAGATCTGGGACGAGGTCGGCGCGCAGTACGACGTGTTCATAAAGACGACGGACGCTCACCACGAGAAAGCTGCCGCGAATCTGTTTGACAAATTCTTAAAGCAGGGCGATATCTACAAGAGCGAATACGAGGGCTGGTACTGCGTACCGGACGAATCGTTTTTCACTGATACGCAGGTCGTCGACGGCAAGTGCCCCGAATGCGGCCGCCCCGTCATACGTGCTAAAGAAGAAGCGTACTTTTTCAGAATGAGCAAATACGCCGACGCGCTTCTTAAGTATTACGACGAGAATCCCGATTTCATAATCCCGGAATCCCGCAAAAAAGAGATGATAAACAACTTCATCAAGCCGGGACTTCAGGATCTGTGCGTCACGAGGAGCTCGTTCAAATGGGGCGTACCCGTCAAGAACGATCCGAAACACGTGCTCTACGTCTGGATGGACGCGCTTATAAACTACATAACCGCGCTCGGTTATGATCCGGAAAACGTTGAACAGCCGGAGAATTTCAAAAAATACTGGCCGGCGGACGTGCACTTCATCGGCAAGGATATCCTCCGCTTCCACAGCATCTACTGGCCCATATTTTTAATGGCGGCGGGACTGCCTCTGCCGAAGCGGATATTCGCGCATCCGTGGCTTCTGTCCGGCGTCGACAAGATGTCGAAATCGCGCGGCAACGTCATATACGCGGACGATCTGATAAAGATCTTCGGCCGCGACGGCTGCCGTTACTATTCGCTTGCCGAGATGCCGTTTTCGTCCGACGGCACGATAACGTACGAGAACGTTATCAGCCGCTACAATTCGGATCTCGCCAACATCCTCGGCAACCTCGTTAAGCGCACCGAGTCGATGACTGTAAAATACTTTGACGGCGTCATCCCCTCGCCCGGCGAGGAGACGGAGCTCGACAGGGATCTGAAGGACACCGTCGTTTCCGCGGTCTCGAAGTATACGGAGCTGATGGACAGATTCATGGTGTCCGACGCCCTCGAAGCCGTGTTCACCGCGCTGCGCCGCGCCAACAAATACATCGACGAAACGACGCCGTGGATCCTGGCGAAGACCGACGAGGGCAGGGTAAGGCTCGCGACGGTCCTGTACAATCTGCTCGAGACGATCCGCATCTGCACGATACTTCTCAAGCCCGCTATACCGGATTCGGCGGATAAGATCCTGTCGGCTCTTAACGAAAAAGGCGACGATATAAATCGCGCGCGGATATTCGGCGGACTTGCCGCCGGCGGCCGAGTGACCGAAGGCGAAGCGCTGTTCTCGCGTCTTGACGAGGCGAAGATCATGGAAGAGCTCAAAAAGCCCGAAGACGAGCCGAAGCCGGAGAAGCCGAAAGGCGAGCCCGAGATAGAATTCGACGACTTCGTCCGTGTGGAGATGCGCACGGCGGAAATCCTCGAATGCGAACCGGTGCCGAAGTCCAAAAAGCTGCTCAAGCTGAAGCTCGATCTCGGATACGAGCAGAGGCAGGTCCTCTCCGGGATAGCCCAGTACTATACGCCGGACAAGCTGATCGGCAAAAAGGTCGTGGTCGTAGCCAACCTCAAACCGAGGATGATGATGGGTTACGAATCGAAGGGAATGGTGCTCGCTTCGAGCGCCGAAGGAGACACCGTACGGGTGATCTTCCTCGATCCCGAAACGCCGAACGGGCAGAGAATAAGCTGATGATATTCGACACTCACGCCCATTACGACGACGAAAAATTCGATCCCGACAGACGTGAAGTCCTCGAAGGCCTGTTTTCGTCGGGCGTATCGGGGATCCTGAACTGCGCCACGGCGATCGAGAATTTCGACGCTACGCTTAAGCTTTGTGAAGAATACAAAGGGATGTACGCCGCACTGGGCATACATCCCTCCGATTGTTACAGATATAAGTCAATGCCGGACGCTCTTTCGGCCCTCGAGTACGCGATACGCGGAGCCGACGTCAGAGCGCTCGGCGAGATAGGGCTTGATTATCACTACGATTTTTCACCGAAGGAAAAGCAGATACCGTATTTTGCCGCACAGCTCGAGCTGGCGGAAAAACTCGGGCTGCCCGCTGTCATACACGACAGGGAGGCGCACGGCGACGTTTTCGAGCATCTGCGGAAATTTCACGGGACGGCGATCATACACAGCTGTTCGGAAAGCGCCGAGACGGTGCGGCAGCTTTGCTCAAAAGGCCACTACATCTCTTTTTCCGGATCGGTCACGTTCAAAAACGCCCGCTCCGTAAGAGAGGCGGCGGCCGCCGTTCCGGACGAGCTTCTGCTTGTGGAGACGGATTCGCCTTATATGGCGCCGACCCCGCTTCGCGGCACGAGAAACGACAGCGGCAATATCCGTTATATCATCTCAGCGCTCGCCGATGTCCGTGGGACGGATCCGGCGCATATAGAGTGCATAACGGAGCAAAACGCGAAAAGGCTGCTCAGAGTCGGCTGATCATCCTGACGGCTTCGCAGAACTCCTCAGCCTGATTTTCCGTGTTGAAATAAGAAAAACTGACCCTTACCGCGCCGGTACCGTCCGGCGCGGTATATTTATGCGCGGACGGCGCGCAGTGAAGTCCGGCGCGCACGCATATACCGTATCCGTCGAGCAGAGCCGCCGTCTCCTCACAGCTTTTGCCTTCTATATTGAAACAGAGCAAGGTGCCGGGCGCCGCGCGGTAGAACCGCACGGCGTCAGCGCCGGATAGTCCGTCGAGCACGGCCCGGCAGATCCGCTCCTCACGCTTCCTAATGACGTCGATTCCGGTATCGAGCACGAATCCGGCGCCCGCGGCGAGCGCCGCGACCGGCACTACAGGCAAAGTCCCCGCCTCGAATCTCTCCGGCGGCTCTTTCGGCATAATAGGCTCCGCGGAATTGACGCCCGAGCCGCCGGACAATACCGGTCTCAGCCTTTCAGCGTCGAAATCAGCTGACAGGATCAGCGCGCCGCAGCCCGTAACGCCATATAACCCTTTGTGAGACGGTACGCACAGCACGTCAATGTTGTCGCGTCCGACGTTTATATCGTATACGCCTGCCGCCTGAGCGCCGTCCGCGATGAAGACGACGCCCCGGTCGCGGCAAAGCGCGCCGATCTGCCCGTATGGCAGAGTGCGCGGAAAAACGTTTGACGCGCACGTGCAGACGACGCACGAAGAGCCGTTCTTTATCCCGTCGTTTATCCGCCCGAGTATCTCTTCATCCCGCGCAAACGCCGGAAAAGCTGTTATTTCGGCACCCGCGGCGTACAGCGGACGCATGACGGAATTGTGCTCGATATCGCTCGTTATCACTTTGTCGCCGCGCCGAAGCAGCCCCAGTATCGCCTGGTTTAGCGCGGCGGTGCAGCCGCCCGTGAAGCATACGCGCTCGGGCATCGTGCCGAAAAGCATAGCGAGCCTGACGCGCGCCGCGTAAACGAGCTCCGCCGCCGCCATCGCCGCTCTGTGACCGCCGCGCCCCGGGTTGCCGTAAGCGCCGGACGACGCCGCGTTTACCGCCGACATGACGCATCCGGGCTTCGGATACGTCGTCGCGGCGTTGTCGAAATAGATCACGTCTCCGTGAAAACGATCCCGGCGGACCGCAGCGCCCGCCTCGCCTCGTCCCTGTCGCGCTCGTCCACGCGCAGCCCGAAGCGGCATCCCTTTTTAGTCTCCGTCCCGTCAAGCCTTATAACAGTTGATCTTATATCATACCGATAAAGCGCGTCCCTGCCTTTGTACGCGTACGTCAGCGAGGACAGCGCGAAGATCCCGTATTTCATATGATCATCCCTTTACAGTTTGCGGTCTGCCCGCAGTACTATTATATGACGGATAAAAAAACGTGCGATCTCGCACGTTTTCATATCTGCGGCATTTCGTCATGCGCCGGCTTTTTGGGGACGCGCGGGATGCGTTTTAAGGGGTCGTAAATGAATTTTTTGCATTTATGACCGCTCAATACGACGCCGCGCAGCTCGCAGAGCATCCGCTCGGAATCGTAGGACGGAGCGGCGTGCTCACAGTAAAGACATATCTTTTCGTATTCGGCGTCCATCGTATTTCTCACTTTGCTTTTTTTATATTCTACCACGTTTGTTCACGCTTGTCAAGACGAAAAAAGCGGATATGACAGATAAAACGCAAAAAACGAGAATAACGCCTGCAGCGGCTTGCCGATGACGTAATACCGCGCGGACAGTCCGGCCTCTCTGCAGACTCCGCATACCTGATCCATAACGCAGAGCCCCGAAAACGAAGTCAGTGCGCATACCGCCGCGCCGCGCAGACGCGGATCCGATATCATCCCGGACAGCTTCACGGCGCCGTTCGTCAGCTCCGGCAGCGCCGAGACGACGCCGCAGTACGGAACGGCGGACAGGGCGCCGGATATGATCGAGAACACCACGACGTCGGCGCAGATGACGACGGCGGAGCGCGCCGAAGAGGCGACACACGACGATAGATCGCATCCGCCTGACGCCGAGGCATTCGGCACGTGGCTCCCGGTCTTTTTGCGCAGCAAAAGCCCCCATAAAAACGCCGACGCGATACATGAAAGATATACGGCGAATCCCGCGCGCCGCGAGCCGAGCAGCGAGCCGATGAAGACCGCGGAAAATGCCGGAGTCGCGTTGTTCGTATAGGATACGAGCGCCTCGGCTTCCGCTTTGCTTACGGCGTTGTCGCGGTAAAGGCGCGCGCACGATGACGCGCCCGTCGGATAGCCGCCGACGAGCCCGAGAAAGAACACCCCGGCGCCGCTGCCGGATAGCCCGAGCAGAGCCGATAACGGCCGTCCGACATATTTGCCGAGCACGCCGCACAGTCCCGACGAGACGATCAGCGACGAGGCGACAGAGAACGGGAAAACGGCGGGCAGGATCACACCTGCGCATAACCGCAGGCCCGCGGCGGCGTCGGCTTTCGCGCGGTCGGAAAATACCAGAAGATACGCCGTGTACAAAACGATGAAAAGCAGCGAAGATACGGTACGGAAAACGGATTTTTTCGTCTTCAAAGCCTCCTCCGATCATAGACAGACCTTTTTTTCAATACTATTTTACAAAACGCTGTTTTATTACGGGGGAGATGAAAATGAACAAGAGAAATGGACCGGCGGATCTCGGAGTATATATATTCGGCAGGCGGGAAGTCATCATCGACGGCGGCGCGCTGATCCGCGATTACAGCAGCGAATCCGTCGTGTTCTCGTCAGGCAGGGATACCGTCGTGATATACGGCTGGGACCTATCCGTCCGCGTCTGCGGCGAGGGCGCCTGCGAGGTGACCGGACGCATTGGCGGAGTCAGATATGGAGCGGGGACCGATGTCTGAAATAATAAGATATTTCGCCGGCACCGCCCGGATGGAGGAGCGGCCGGAACATAAGAACGAAGCGCTGCGGTATATGCAGAAAAACGGGATAGGATTCTACGACGTATGCGAAAAAGACGGCGTAACTTCTTTCACGGTGACGGGCAGGCGCGCCGGGGACAAAAATCTACTGGAGCTCGCCTCGGTCACAAAAACGCGCGGGATCCTGAAGGATCTGAAAAAGCTGCTTCGACGTCCGGGGCTCTGTGTCGGCGCGCTTATATTCGCCGCCGGGCTGCTGCTGTCCGACGATATCGTCTGGGACGTCAGATTCGTCCCGGGCGGCGGCGAGGACGTCGCGAGGATAGAGCAGACACTGTATGAAAACGGTCTGTACGCCGGCGCCGTCGGCTCGCGCGTCGACCGCAGGTATCTCGAAAATCTCGTGATGATGAAATGTCCGGACGTCGCCTACGTGCGCATAAATATGTCTGGGACCGTCGCCACGGTCGTGACCGACGAGAGGATCATACCGCCCGCGCAGACGGCGAGAGAAAGCACGGATCTGACGGCGTCCGAGGACGGATATATAATCAGATACGAAACGTACGCAGGCAGGACCGTGGTAGAGAAGGGACAGACGGTAAAAGCGGGGGATCTTCTGATATCGGGGACCTATGAGACGTTTCACAACGGCACGGTGACGGTGCCGGCGCGCGGCAGAGTCTACGCGCTCGTGTGCAGATCGTTCGTGTGCGAATATCCGCGCACCGTGTTTGAGAAAACTTATACCGGCAACACTTACACGGAGCGCATACCGCTGTTGTTTTCGCGCAGATTGCGCGCCGGAAAGGATCACGGCAGCTGCGAGAAGGAGACGCGCACGGACGCGGTCACCGTGTTCGGCGCGGTGACGCTTCCGGTGAAGATAGAAACGAGCACGTATCGGGAATATATCGTCACGAACAGGGCGGTCCCCGAGCGCGAGGCTTATATCGAGCTGCAGAAAAAATACGAGGCGGCGCTGTCGGCGGTAGTCGGCGACGGACAGCTTCAGAGCGTCACGAAAAAGACTGAGATCAGCGACGGAAAATACAAACTGTACTGCGAAGCGTGGCTCGTCTGCAATATAGCGAAATAGATGATATAATATCAAATGTATTTAATATAAAATTTGTGATTTTTACTCTTGACAAAACGGAAAAATATGTGTTATATTAAAATCGTAATATTATCACAGGTTGGTTTTATATGATATCAAAAACAGTATTGACCGATACGATGGATGAAGCCGTCAGGATATTCGGAGTCTACAACTGCTACGCCGAGAGGCTCGAGCAGGCGTTCGGCGTCCGCATATCCGGAAAGGATACGGAGCGCTCCGGAGGGCTCGCGATCGTGATAACGGGAGAAGACGCCGACGCGGTCGACCGCGCGTACAGCGCCGTCTCGTCGCTGCACCGCATAGCCGCGCTGAACGACGATATAACAGATCAGAACGTCGATTACGTTATCTCGATGGTCGAGGACGGCAGACAGGAAGAGCTGTCTTCATACGACGACGAATGCATCTGTATAACGACGCGCGGCAAGCCTATCAAGGCCAAGACCGTCGGTCAGAAAAAATATATCGAAGCGATAAAGAAAAATACCGTCGTCATAGGCGTCGGACCGGCCGGTACCGGCAAAACGTTCCTCGCCGTCGCGATGGCGACGAAAGCGCTGCGCGCGAAGGAAGTGAACCGCATAATCCTCACCCGTCCCGCCGTGGAAGCCGGTGAAAAGCTCGGATTTCTGCCCGGAGATCTGCAGAACAAGATAGATCCGTATCTGCGTCCGCTGTACGACGCGCTGTATGAGATGCTCGGCGCCGAAACGTATCAGAAATACGTCGAGAAGGGAACTATCGAGATCGCGCCGCTCGCCTACATGAGAGGCCGCACGCTCGACGATTCTTTCATAATCTTAGACGAGGCTCAGAACACGACGCCGGAGCAGATGAAGATGTTTCTGACGCGCCTCGGCTTCAATTCAAAGGCGATAGTCACCGGAGACGATACGCAGATAGATCTTCCGTTCGGCAAAAAAAGCGGATTGAAGGAAGCCATCAAGGTGCTCGACGGGATCGAGGGCATAGCGGTGCACCGCTTTACCGAAAAGGACGTCGTCCGCCACAGGCTCGTACAGAAGATAATCACGGCGTATGAAAAATATGAGCGTCAGCAGGAAGTCAGATCGGCTGAAAACGCCGCGCATAAAAAATACACGAGGAGCAGATGATGCACAGGATATATATCAAAAACGAACAGGATAAAGAAGGATACACGCCCGCGATGCGTTCGTTCATCCGCGCGGCGATAATCGAGACGCTTTCATACGAGCAGTTCCCGGACGAATGCGAGATATCCGTCACACTGACGGACAACGCGGGGATCAAGGCGCTGAATTCACAGTACCGCGGCAAGGACAAGGAGACGGACGTGCTCTCGTTCCCGCTGATCGACGGGGAGTATACGGACGACGATCTGGTGGACGGCTGTCTGCCGGTCGGCGATATCGTGATCAGCCTTGAAAAGGCTCGCGAACAGGCAACGGAGCTCGGGCACGGGATAAACGAAGAAGTCGCGTTTCTGTGCGTACATTCGACGCTTCATCTGCTCGGCTACGATCACGAGACGTCACCGGAGGACGAGCAGGACATGTTTTTCCGCCAGAACGAGATAATGAAAAAATTCAGGAAACAGGACCGGAAATAATGGATAACGAAAACAGAAAATGCGGCTTCGTCGCCATAATCGGCAGACCGAACGTCGGCAAATCGACGCTGCTCAACACCATGCTCGGCGAAAAGATCGCGATAGTATCAAAGAAACCGCAGACGACTCGCACGGCGATAACCGGGATACTGACAAAGGACGACGTTCAGTACGTCTTCATCGACACGCCCGGCATACACAAGCCACGGACGAGGCTCGGCGATTACATGGTGAAAAGCGCCTATTCGTCGATCACCGGCGCCGACGTCGTACTGTTCGTCGTCGAGGCGGACTGCAAGCCGAACCAGACGGAGTTGAGCATTATCGAAAAACTGAAAACGCTCGGCGTGCCCGTCTATCTGATAATAAACAAGACGGATATAAAGAGCAAGGAAAAACTCGGCCAGACCATACTCGATTACTCGCCGCTCATGGAATTCACCGACGTGATACCGATCTCGGCGCTGAAAAACGACGGTGTGGACATAATTCTTGACGAGGTAAAGGAACACTTTGCCGAACCGAGGTTCTTCTTCCCGGAGGATATGATAACCGACCAGCCGGAAAGACTGATCGCCGCGGAGGTCATACGCGAAAAGATACTGCGGCTCACCGACGACGAGATACCTCACGGCACAGCCGTCACGATAGAGGATTTCACCGAGAAAAAGGATCTTATATCGATCCGCGCCGAGATATTCTGCGAAAAAGCGTCGCACAAGGGGATAATAATCGGCAAAAACGGCGAAACGATAAAGAAGATCGGCACGTACGCGAGGGAAGATCTCGAAGCTTTCTTCGGCTGCCGCGTGTATATAGATCTCTGGGTCAAGGTCAAGAAGAACTGGCGCGACAGTGTTTCCGCTGCGAAGAACTTCGGTTATTTCGAGGACTGACGAATGCTCGTACAGGTCGACGGTCTCGTCGTGAACACCACCGACGTGGGCGAAAGCGATAAAACGCTGACGCTGATAACGAGGCAGTACGGAAAGATGTACGTGCACGCCCGCGGAGGGAGGAAGATCACGAGCAGATTCATGGCGGCGTCGCTTAAATTTACGTACGGCGATTTCGTCATCGACAAAACGGACAAGCATAACGTGCTGCACGAGGCGTCGTCGAAGGCTTCGTTTTTCGGGCTCTGGAAAAACGTATCCGCCATGTGCCTCGCCGATTATATCTGCGAAGTGCTCGCGGACGTGACTGTTGACGGCGAACCGGCTGAGGATACGCTGCGCCTGGCGCTGAACTGTCTGCACGTGCTGTCCGAGAACAGCCGCCCGCCGCAGGACGTCAAAACGGTGTTCGAGCTGCGCCTGACCGCGCTGCTCGGCATAAATCCCGATCTGTCCGGCTGCTGCAGATGCGGCAGAAGCGACAAAGACTGGTATTATCTCGATATAATGAACGGCGAGCTCGTCTGCCGCGACTGCGGAAAAGGCGAAGAGGACGAGCGTATGAGCGAGATAACGCGCACCGCGCGCATAATCATGATGATGACCGGCGCGGAGGCGTACGCCGCCGACAGGGTGATAAACGCCGAGCAGAACAGGATGTTCTCGCTCCCGACCGATCCCGCAGTACGCCGCAGGCTCGGCGAGATATCGGAGAAATACCTTATAAATCATCTTGAA
>JAFZRM010000020.1 GCA_017619885.1 Clostridia bacterium
CCGTGCGGGCAAGCCGCGGTCGGCTCTGACAGCCCCCCGGGCTGTCATTCACTACCGACCGTTCAAGTCCCTTCAAATTAACGAAAAAAAGACACCCTAACGGGTATCTTTTCTTCGTTGGTGCGGCTGACCACACACAAAGCCCTGAAACGCCTGATTTTGCTTGATTTTTGCCTCTCATGTGTGCAATCGGTGTGCAACGTAGGCAACCTTAACTGCACTTAACCTTATTATTACATATCACTGCTTACGTTTTTATTATACCATATTCCACGGTGATTGTAAAGAACTTTTTCCGTTTGTTATATGATAGTTCCTGAGATCTTTGCGCTTTGTGAACCAACAAAGCTTATCCCCATATCAGCGAAATACTCGTCTGCTTTGGCGATGTTTTCGTTCTGGAAACTTTCGAAAGCGTCGCAGTAAGTGTTCAGGGTGATCTTTATATCCGAATGCCCGAGTATTTTTTGCAGCACTTTCGCCTGCATACCGGCCTCGATACAGCGGGTTGCGAAGGTATGACGCAGAGAATGGAGAGACACTTTGCCTTTTACCTTTTTGTCGAGTATATCATATTTCTTAATGATACGTTGAAACTGCATATTCACCTGCGAGGTGTTTATGAGTTTCCCGTTTTGTTCAAAGAGGTATTTATCTCCCGCGCAAAACAGTATCTCTTTGACAAGCGGAAGGACCGTAACGGATATCGGGATATCTCGGTTGCCGTTTTCGGTCTTTGCGCTTTTTGATACGAACGGTTCGCCTTTCAATCCGCGCGCCATGGTTTTGCTTACAGAAATCGTTTTGAAACGCAAATCTACATCATCGGCGGTCAGCGCGTTGATCTCGCCCATCCTCATACCGGTCAGCATAGACAGAAGCATCTGGTGCGAATAATTCACGTCTTCCGTAGTCAACACCTTGTAAAGCTTGACCTCTTCTTCCTTTGTGAGTGCGCGCACCTTTTCACGCTTTTTGGACGTTTTCGGCTTTTTGAGGTCTGCCATCGGGTTCTCGCTGATTATTTTCCTTTTAACAGCTTCTTTCAACGCCTTTTGAAGCATGGTGAATACTTTGTTTATAATGCTTTGAGACATACACGTTTCCGCCAGCATAAAATCTTTTATCGGCGCATAGCTGAGCTCCTGGATAGGAGTGTTTTTCAGATAAGGATTCCTTTCTATGCGTTTAAGCGTTTCGATGTGCCGGAAGTAGGTGCCTTCCTTGATATAGTTCAGATTGAGATCATCTTCAAGCATAAGACGCGCCAGTTCGCAGACAGTGATCTTGTTCGGCGCGATATACGTTCCGGTTATGATGCTGTTTTTGATCGTGGTCAGTTTATCGTTGACTTCTTTGACTGTCTTGCCGGTTACGCTCCTCCGGATCGGCTTGCCGAAATCATCTGTACCGACGACGATCTGACCTCTGTAACCGGATTTTGTCTTGTAAACGCTGCCTTCGCCGTTGCCTTTTTTCTTTTTAATGCTTTTAACCATATTCTTTATACCTCCATCTTAAATATTCGGGCACGGATAGTATATATAACGTCCGTGCCCGCAACAAATATGCGGCGATTATACACGCCGCTGTGAAGCCCATTTTATGAGTTCGGATTTCATGACCTTGAGATTCTTGCCGCACATGACGAGCGGAAAGTCTTTCCGGCGCATGGTCTGTCTTGCGACCGGAATAGAGCATCCCATAAGAGAAGCGACTTCTTTAGTGCCGATGAACCGCATACTGTCGTCAAGCCGTGCAGAATCGTCGGATTTATTGTCTTTGTGAGAAAATATATTGTGGAGTTCTTCTTTTGTCAGATCATCTTTCGTTATCTTCATTCGTTTCATCTCCTTCATCTGGCTTCGCG
Source organism: Clostridia bacterium (assembly GCA_017619885.1). Taxonomy (GTDB): domain Bacteria; phylum Bacillota; class Clostridia; order Oscillospirales; family CAG-272; genus UBA1248. The sequence goes on from JAFZRM010000020.1 coordinate 1,871, forward strand.
CTGATACTGTAAATAGCGGTGATAGTGATCGACCGCCTTTACGATATAGTCCTGCTGTTGCTGTACGGTATAACTGCCGGGTATCTTGCCCTTCAGCCGGTCAAGCGGGATCGTAACCTTTTCGCGCTGATTGGCTTTTTCTTCGCACATAATTGCGTCAATACCGTCGCGGTCGAGTTCCCCCGCCGTGTATGCCTTGTGCATTCGCACCGCCTGAGCGTAGGAAGGCGTGTTGTCATTTTCCTCGCAGGCGTTCAGAACGTCATACTGCCGTTCGTCGTTAAGGAAGGAAAGTTCCACACCGACGGAGAACGCGATCATGCCTTCGTCCATCATATCGAGGAGTTCGGGGATGAGATTTGTCAGACGGATATAGCGCTGTACGGTTTTGTAGCTTTCGCCGGTCTGTTCGCCAATCTGCGCGGTAGCACGGTTGTCATCCGACTTCGGGACAAGTTGTCCCGAAGTGATTTCCCGCTTTCCCTGGTGATTGAGCGCTTCCGCCTTCAGCTTGTACGCAAACGCCTTTTCGGACGGCAGGATACGCTCACGGTGCAGATTGCTGTCCACGAGCATGATCGCCGCTTCGTCGCGGCTGACGGCACGAATAAAGGCAGGGACGTCACGAAGCCCTGCCTTCTTCGCCGCGTGGTAACGGCGGTGTCCTGATATGATCTCATAATTGTCTGTGTCTTCAAGCGGTCGAACAGTCAGCGGCTCCATAATGCCGTTATCCTGTACGCTCTCCGTCAGATCGTTCATGCTGTCGTCGTCCAGTACTTTGTACGGATGACCGTCAAAGGGGACGAGTTTTTCTACCGGTATCATGACCGGCGCTTTGGGTTTGGTAGATTTCATATAATAATTATTCCTCTCTTTCTATCGTGCTCCTTTGTCGGGAGCGTCTTTGAATATCATTTTCCCGTTGCGGTCGAGCTGACGGTACGGCGCCTCCATTTCAAACTCCTGACGTACCAGATCGTAAAGGTGAGGAGATTTGTCCTTTATGCGTTTCGCACGGTCGAGATTCTTCCGTAACGGCTCGATGTGGTTTTTGGTTATTTCAGA
>JAFZRM010000156.1 GCA_017619885.1 Clostridia bacterium
CCGGTCCGAATCCGGATGTCGCCTCCATAACGCGTGTCCGAAATGGATCGCATTTGAAAAACGGCGAGTTTTCGCCGTTTTTCTTCGTTTTTCGCCGTTTTTCTCGCTTTTTCAAAATGCCCCCGTTGTGTAAAATAAATGGATCGTATTTCTGTTTTGGTGGATCTTTACCAGAATCGGACTGGCGCAAAGCGGTTTTACGCCCTTCCCTCAGCTCCAAAATTGAGGCGATGATTACCTTATTTTTCAAAAAAACGTGTCAAAAACAGGAGCCGATTACCATCAACTGAACAATCACCATTCAGCCGACTGAAGTAAAAACTCAGCCGGCTTTTTTTATTGTCAAAAACGAAAGGAGATACACATGCAAATCAAACTGAAACCCTGGAACGGAAACGAAAGACTGTACTTCTAGGATCAGCGTTCTCTTGTAGAAGCACAACACATCTTATGTGTAGCGTATTGTCCCTTTACAAATCCCCAAGCGTGAGTATAATGAATTATGCAAGGTGCGCATTGATTGCAAAATTCAACGGAGGCTAATGATGAACATCGGTGAAACTATTCGCACAATTAGAACCAAACAAAAACTATCTCAGGATGAACTAGCCCAAAAGCTTTTTGTTTCAAGAGATCTTGTGGCAAAATGGGAAACAGGTGCCAGACGTCCCGAGTGGTCCATGATCGAAAGAATAGCTCGCGAGTTGGATGTATCAGTTGAGACGATAGTCAATAAAAACGACATTGTGTTCAGTGAACTATCAAAATGCCTCCCGAAAAACTGTAAACTCTCAGTCGACGAGATATCTGTCGTTTTGAATTCTTTTTTAGAAACAAGAGGTGAAACTGAATCGAATTTATTTTTAGCAAGGTATTATTATTTAAAAAACAACTCCGAAATATCACGACTGTTCGATATCAAAGAGAGTACGGTAAGAACGATTCTTACCAGATTAAGAAGAAAATTCAATGATTATGTAAAGGAGAAATTGAAATGAAAGATAATTATATTATGTTTGATGCTGTTGCCAGAGTGGACGATCAGCTTATTGACCGTTGTGCCAATCGGATGCTTCAAAAGGCAACCGCAGATGACAATGCCGAAAGAGAAGTAAAGAAGGAAATGCGCTTTTCTATGAAAAAAGTAATACCGTTCGCTGCCTGCGCTATTATTGCAATAATCATCGGAACGGTTTTGTTCATGGATCCTTTATCTGTTTTCAATCATGTGTCAAATGCTCCGGATAAAGAATACGAAGCCACTCACGTTCGCTTTACCAATGTAGAAGATGCAGCACGAGAAATAGGAAGCGGATACCTGTTTGATCTTATTGAAGACAAAGAAATCAAAAATGAGATTGTCTTAGGATACACTGACGGAGGCGGTGTTAATGATAAAACAACATGGACTGATATTGATTGCTACTTTGAAGGAAAAAATGAAACAATAGTTCTCTACATCTATTTCCCGGCATATTCCAAAGACGAAAAGGTGGACCATAGCAATAGCAATACAAGAACAATTCTGTTTGGCAACACTGAGGTTTCATATACAGAATATGATAAGGATTCCGGTTTTGTAGATAACAAATATGTATCGTCGGCAAGTTTTGATTATAACGGAAATTCATATGTGCTTGAGTATTATTCAGATACTCCTTCCGATGCCGCACTTGATATACTGGCAAAATTCCTTTCTCGATAAAATTATCCTGTGTTATTGTTCGGGAGTTTAAATGATCCCTCTGATGACGGCAACAACATAAATCACGCTGAAAACGGCTTTTTTCCGTCCTTTAGAGCGTTATAAAACATCCTTCCGACATATTTTATTTGTTAAATCTTTGTGTCTGAATCCCCAACTCAATACATTTCTTTTCAGCCGGCTGAATTAAAAACTCAGCCGACTTTTTTTATTGTCAAAAACGAAAGGAGATACACATGCAACACCATTTTGATCTGAAATATAATAAACCGTGATTATTATGCAGTAAGAGCGATCTGGATAAAGCGTAAATACGATCCATTCCGTACAACAAAAAGCGGGTTTTTGTCTCTCAAAAACGACCCCCGGTCCAATTTTGAGTAGTACCACAGAAAAAACCTCGCGAAAGCGAGGTTTTTTCAATGAAGTCGCCCCTTGCGGGGCTAATGAAGACGCTTCGCTAATGAAGAAATGAAGACGCTCACTGCGTTCGCTAATTGAGGAACGGGGGGCGACTTCGCTTCATTAGTGAGCGAAGCGAACGTCTTCATTAGGTGCGGAAGCACCGTCTTCATTAGTCGGCACAGCCGACGTCTTCATTTTCATTTCGTCAGCCGCAAACTTCACTTCCGCCCGGCTTGACTTCTTCACAATTCTGCGATATAATAAAAAAGAAAAGTCAAATACAAAAAAATAATAAAGGAGATAACAACAATGAAGCTTAAGGATTGGATTATCGTTTTTATGGAAAACAACCGCGCAGATGCCCAATATGCGGCGGAGAATGGAGACTGCCGGAAGGAAGTCTGTATAATTACAGATGTGAAAAATGTAAGATTGTAGCTGATTGTACCGTCAACGAATGACCTTAGCGATATAATCGAGACATTTCGCAGTTCTTTTTTTGTATAAGCAGGCGAAAAACGCGATCCATTTCGTACAACACTAACCTCGAAATGAGGCGGTTTTTCGACCGGCGATCCAATTTGAAGTGTTACCACAGAAAAATCCTCGCGAAAGCGAGGTTTTTTCAATGAAGTCGCCCCGCCCTCGGGGACCCCGAAACGAGCTTGTCGAGTTTTGGGGAATGGGCCGGCGGGGCTAATGAAGGAATGAAGACGCTTCGCTAATGAAGACGCACCTGGGGTGCTAATTAAAAACGGGGGGCGACTTCGCTTCATTAGTGAGCGAAGCGAACGTCTTCATTAGGTGCGGAAGCACCGTCTTCATTAGGTGCGGAAGCACCGTCTTCATTAGTCGGCAAAGCCGACGTCTTCATTTTCATTTCGTCAGCCGCAAACTTCACTTCCGCCCGGCTTGACTTATTCACAATTCAACGGTATAATAAAAACGAATAAACGCTGATCTTTTAATTCGACAGGATCTGTAGGAGAATATCAACATGAAAGAGTTTTTCGGCATAGGCGGATACGCAAGGGCCCCGGAAGGATATATGTCTTTCGGACACCTGTTTTTTGTCACGGCGCTGATGGCTGTAACGGCGGCGTCGGCCGTTATTCTCGGACGCAGGTACAGGAGCCGCCCGCGCCGTGACAAAAAGAGGGTTCTGGCGGTCGCCGCGTTCCTCATCGACGGACTCGAGCTGTTCAAGATCGTATTTCTCTGTTTCAGAGAACACAACCCGATGCAGTGGCTTTACCTGCTGCCCCTCTTTCTCTGCAGCATCCAGCTGATTACCATCCCGATGGCGGCGTTCGGGAAAGGCCGTTTCGAGGAGGCGGCGCTCGACTTCGTTTTGATCTTCGGACTGCTCGGAGCGCTGCTCGGAACGTACGGAGCGGGGCAGAACTACGCCGCCTACCCCGTCCTGTCCTTCGACAACGTCGTATCCGGGCTGACGCACGCGATCTCCGGATTCTGCGCGATCTATATCGGGGTGTCGGGCCTTTGCAGTCTGAAAAAGAAAAACGTCCCCGTGACCTTTGCGATATTATCGGGATTTTGTCTGTCGGCATATATCGCCGACGTTCTGATCCCCTACAATTATATGTTTCTCATACGCGGCGACGGAACGCCCTACGACATAGTATACGGTCTCACGGGCGGCAGCCCGGTCTTTTATCCGCTGACCGTATACGGGCTCTTCCTCGTTTATATCGCCGTCTTTTATCTTATCACAAACATCATCAAGCGAAGAAAAACGACGCAGCAAGGAGCGCCGCGGCATGGAGCATAACGAATCACACAGATATACCGTCCGGCTGCTCGATCCGGCAAACAAAGAGGAGCTGGCCGAGGTGCAGAGGCTGCGTTATACGTATCTTCTGCGGGAATTCGACGACGCAAAAAGCGATCCGGATGGGCTTGACGACGACGGATACGACGCCGTATCCGACTCGATCATAGTGTCCGACGCCCGGACCGGCAAAATCGTCGGCACGTACAGAATGGCGACGGAGGACACGCTTCGCGGAAAACCGTTCAAATCGGAGGAGGAATTCGATATTTCGCCGCTGCGGAGGTCGGGGTGCGGCTTCGTCGAGGCGGGCAGGGCCGTGGTACACGGCGACCACCGCAACGGCGCCGTGATAAATCTGCTCTGGAGAGGCCTGATCTCGTACGCGAAGGACAGAGATCTGCGGTATATCATCGGCACCTGTTCGCTGCACGGGACGGACCCCGGCGTATACGAAGACTGTACGTCCGTCCTCCGCGAGAAATATCTGTGCGACAAATTCGACATACGCGCCGTCCGCGACCCGTTCGAATACGGCACGAAAACCGGAATATCCCCGCGTGACGCGGACATCCCGGGTCTTCTCACCGCCTACCTGAGATTCGGCGCGACCGTATCTCATAACGGCTTCATAGACCGCGCCTTCAACTGCTGTGACGTGATGGTCGTACTCGATCTTCAGAACGCGAACAAAAGACTGCTGAAGCGGATTACCGGATAAAAAAACGCCGACCGGAATGATCGTCCCGATCATCCGTCGGTGCTTTTTCATTGACCCCCTCTCGCTTGCAGCGTGTGGATAAATATGCACTTTTGATGAATACGGTTCGTGATTATTCACGTTTATTTGTATAAATATGAGATTTTCACAAGTTTAGTGAATAATTTTTCGTCAAGGGTATTGACAAATCCGCTGATCCGTAGTATAATCCGTCATATACGCGAATAAGCGCAAAGAGGTGCTGTTGTGATAAAGGTATTTATTGACGGCGGGGCCGGCACGACCGGTCTGCGTATAAGAGAAAGGCTGTCGGCGCGGGACGACGTTTCGCTTATCGTGCCGGACGACGCGAAGCGCAAGGATCCGGCGGCGAAAAGAGCGGCGATGGACGAAAGCGACGTGACGTTTCTGTGCCTGCCGGACGACGCGGCGCGCGAAGCCGCCGCGCTTGCAGAGGGCTGCGGCACGGTGCTGATAGACACGTCGTGCGCACACAGAGTGTCCGACGGCTGGGTCTACGGGTTCCCGGAGCTTCCGGGTCAGAAAGAAAAAATAGCGCAAAGCAAGCGCATAGCGAACCCGGGCTGTCACGCGAGCGGCTTCATCGCGCTCGTCGCGCCGCTTACGGCGGCGGGGATCTTAAAAAAAGACGCGCCGCTCAGCTGCTTTTCGCTCACGGGATACTCCGGCGGCGGCAAAAAGATGATCGCGCGCTACGAGGACTCGTTAAACGCCGACGCCGTGCGCGCCCCGTCGATGTACGGTCTGACGCAGCAGCACAAGCATCTGCCCGAAATGAGCAAGATCTGCGGTCTCGACCGCGCTCCGGTGTTCTGCCCGGTCGTATCGTCGTATTACGCGGGCATGCAGGTGGTCGTTCCCGTGACGCCGGACGTGCTTGACGGCGGCGCGGATGATATAAAGAATATATACAGATCAGTATATAACGGCAGAGTGATACGGTACGCGGACGATCCGTCGGACGGCGGTTTCCTCTCCGCAGGGTGCTTCGCCGGACGCGACGACATGCAGATCACCGTCTGCGGCAGCAACGAGCGGATACTGCTGGTCGCAAGATTCGACAATCTCGGCAAAGGCGCCAGCGGCGCCGCCATCCAGAACATGAACGTATCTTTAAACCTTCCCGAGGAAACGGGGCTTATATTACCGGAGGACTGAATCGATGAAAATCATCAAAGGCGGCGTCTGCGCCGCGAAGGGCTACCGTGCAAACGGAATATACTGCGGGATCCGCAGGAACAGGACGAAAAAGGATCTTTCGCTCATCGTAAGCGACAAACCGGCGTCGTGTGCGGCGGTATACACCACGAATCTCGTCAAAGGAGCGCCGCTTACCGTCACCAAACAGCATCTGTCCGACGGGGTCGCCCGCGCGATAATCTGCAACAGCGGCAACGCCAACACCTGCAACGCCGACGGGATTTATATAGCGGAGGAAATGTGCCGCATGACCGCAGGCGCGCTCGGCATACCGGACGGCGACGTAGTCGTCGCCTCGACGGGCGTGATCGGTCAGCCGCTCGATCTTACTCCGATAAAGAACGGCATACCTTCGCTCGTCGCCGGACTGTCCGACAAGGGCGGCGCCGACGCGGCGGAAGGCATAATGACGACGGACACGATAAAAAAAGAGGCCGCAGTACAGTTCAGTATAGGCGGAAAGACCTGCGTTATCGGCGGTATGGCGAAGGGCAGCGGCATGATCCACCCGAACATGGCGACGATGCTCGTCTTCATAACGACCGACGCGGCGATCTCCCCGGAGATGCTTCAGAAGGCGCTCGGCGAGGACGTCGGCAAGACGTTCAATATGATAAGCGTCGACGGCGACACGTCGACGAACGACATGGTCGTCGTTATGGCGAACGGCACGGCGGGAAACGAGCAGATCACAGAAGAAGGCCGGGCTTTCAGCACGTTTATGAAGGCGCTTAACACGGTAACGGTCTGCCTGTGCCGCATGATAGCGTCCGACGGGGAAGGCGCCACGAAGCTTCTTGAATGCAGCGTCAGCGGCGCGCCCGACATACAGACCGCGAAAACGGTCGCCAAAAGCGTCGTCTGCTCGAATCTGACGAAGGCGGCGATGTTCGGCGCAGACGCCAACTGGGGCCGCGTGCTCTGCGCGATAGGCTACAGCGGCGCGGCAGTCAAGGTCGACCGGATAGACGTCAGCTTCAAAAGCCGGGCGGGCGTCATAAAAGTATGTGAAAACGGATCGGGCGTCGCGTTCTCGGAAGAAGAAGCGAAAAAGATCTTAAGCGAGGACGAGATCGGCATCCTCGTCGATCTGAAGGACGGCAAGTTCGGCTCCACCGCGTGGGGTTGCGATCTGACGTACGATTACGTAAAGATCAACGGCGATTACCGCACGTAAAAGAAAGGAAAACGATATGAGCAGTTCAATATCCAATACGGAACGGGCCGAGGTCATAGCGCAGGCGCTGCCTTACATCAAAAGGTACGTCGGCAAGACCGTCGTGATAAAATACGGCGGCAGCGCGATGATAAACGACGATCTGAAGCATCAGGTCATGAAAGACATCGTGCTCGCGTGGCTCATCGGCATAAAGATCGTGCTTATACACGGCGGCGGCTCGGAGATCAGCGAGCTTATGGAGAAGGTAGGGAAGGA
>JAFZRM010000157.1 GCA_017619885.1 Clostridia bacterium
AGTTCATTCCGCCGACGGCGCGGTTAATGTATCCTACGTGACCGCCGCGGCGGTTCAAATAATCGACGGTCATCGCCGGCCACGTCGGTACGAAAGGCGGGACCATGATGTCCTTCATGCCGGACGAATTGCAGCCGTACGTTATGCTGTCGCCGAAGAACGCGAACGAAAACGGCGCGGCATCCGCGATGCGTGCGCGCGTGCGCGGCAGCTTTGACGTCGGCTCCGGTCTGAAGCCGTCCCAGGCGTCGCCGTGCAGATACGTGACGCAGATCTGCTTTTTCGTTATCCAGTCGCCCTCTCCGAAGAACAGCCAGCCGCCGCCCTCGGCGCCGATCTTGAACGGGCTTTCCGACTGCGGTTCTTTCAGGAAAAATCCGTCGGCCGGCGTGACGCTTATCCCGCCGCCGCGGATTATCAGCAGTTTGCCGTCCTTCAGCTCGTAGTCGCGTCCCTGCACGAATTCCGTTTGAAGCGACGTGTCCGTGACAGAAAGGATCCTGTCGGCGTGATACAAAAGCGGTATGAGAAGCTCGCCGCCGTAAAGATCCACCGGCCAGACCGTTTCGTTGTAAACCGCGCCGCCCTCCCATACCGGGCACACGGCTGCGTCGATCGTATATTTCATATTATCCTCCCACCCGGCGTGTCACGCCGGCTCAGCCTTTGAACGAAAATTCGAATTCCGTTTCATCAAACGCCGCCTCGGCGTACCAGATCGTTATCTCCATCGTGAAAGTATTCAGTTTTTCACCCGTACCCATGAAATATCTGCCGGCGAACACCTCGCCGCCGTCCGTTTTACCGGGCTCGTACGCGGACATGAAAGTCTGTCTGAACTTCAGCTCGTATTCGCGGACGCCTCCGTCGGAGTTGACCGTGAGGGTCAGTTTCTGCGGATCGGACCGTGACGCCGTCACGGTATAGATACCGTCCTCCGTCGACCAGATCCCCTCTCCTCTGTCAGCCGGATACACCGGCCCGAACAGTTCTCTGCACGAGCAGAGGCATATTACGAACACAAAAGCGAGCGCGACTGATATCGTTTTTTTCATTTGCCGTTCTCCTTGCCGTTGTTTTGCCCGACCGCGGTCATTTGCCCGCCAGCTCGCCGTTGACGTTGACGACGACGGGATCGGCGGACTCGTCGAATCCCGCTCTTATGCCGTTGAGCGCGAGCTTGAGTTCACGGTTGAGCATGCGGCGGGCGTTGTAGATGTCGTTTTCCTCGACTTCCGCGATCACCTTCAGTTCTATGCTCGTCTCGCCGACCTCTTCCACGCCGACGTAGCGCGGCGCCGTCGGGAACAGCTCGGGATAAAGCTGCGGCATCCTGACGATCGTTTCGTTCACGATCGCCTCGGCCTGCAGCAGATCGGCGCTGTTCGGTATCGCGATGATCGACACCGCGACGGACGTGATCTCGGAGAGGTTCGTCAGCACGCGGATATCGGAGTTGTTTATGACTCTTATGTTCCCGCCGGTATCCATGAGCTGCGTCGAGACGATGCCGATCGACACGACCTTGCCGCGGAAATCGTCGACCGAGATTATGTCGCCGACGAAGAATCTGCCTTCAAACAGTATGAATATACCGGAGAAGATGTCCTCGATCAGCGACTGAGCGCCGAAGCCGATTATCAGCGCGAGTATGCCGAGGCCTGCGATGACCGTCAGCACGTCGGCTCCCAGGATATTCAGGCCGAATATGATCGCGAAGATGACTATCGCGTATCTGATTATGTTCGCGACGAGACCTTTGAAAGTCTGCGCGCGGCGGTTCTTGAAGCTGATCAGCGAGATTATCCACTTGATCACTCTGTATACCGCCCAGCACGCGGCGATCATGACGATCAGCGCGGCGATGCGGAGAAAGTCGAAGCCGCCGTTCTCGTCCTTGACCGGCATGTATTTATCGAGATATTCGGTGCGGAACAGTCCGACCGCCTCCTGCTGCGCCGGCGTCAGGAAAAACAGCATCTTCGGAAAACATATCACCGCGATGAGCAGCGCGATAACAACGATCCCGATTATACGCGCGACGCTTGCCTTCTTTTTCTTTTCCTGCAGTTTCTTCTCGTTCATTTCCGTACTCCTTTTCTTATCTCAAATCTATGTAATCCGATACAAGACAGTATTCCTGCGTCGTATTATAAACGATTATGAAGACCCTCGCGGAGCTTCCTCCGCTCGTCAGCGCCGCGGCTTCTTCGAACTTTCCGGTGCCGTTCGGCGCTTCTTCGTTCGATATCATCGTCTCGTCGAAGTCGATGACGCCTCTGAATTCCGCGCTGTCTACGGTGAATCCGTTCTCCCTGAGCTTCGACACGTAATCCGAGTCGAGGCTGAAGAAGAGCTCGTCCCTGGCTTTGTTATAAGACAGCGTTATGACGTTTTTGCCGCACCTCGAACACTTGACGGTGCTCATCGCGGTCGATCCCGACGGCAGCGGATAATTATGTCCGAGCGCCGCCGCGCCGGTCATCGCCGTGCCCGACAGTTTCTGTCCGCAGACCGAGCAGTAAACGACGCTGTCGTAATGACCCGCCGCCGTGCAGGTCGCAGCGACCTCGTTTTCGCGTACGGCCGCGGCCGCCTTGTGTCCCGTTGCCGGCAGCGTCACGGTGACGCGGCTCAGCTCCTCGCGGCATTCCGTGCAGTATACCGCGCTCTCATAGCTTCCCGGCACCGTGCAGGTAGGCTCTATCCTGTTCTCCTCGACCGGATCGGCTTCCGTGTGTCCGAGCGGCATCCTTACGATCGCCGTGCGCTCGAGCTCTTCCCCGCAGGTCGAGCAGAATACGACCTCGTACATGAAGCCGGGTTCGGTACACGTCGGATCGGATCCGAAAAGCGTCGTCTTCGGCGCCGCTATGTGGCCCGACGGATCGGTGTTCTTCGTCGTACGGCTCAGCTCCGCGCCGCAGTCGGCGCAGTACACGACCTCCTCGTACGTACCGGGCTCCGTGCACGTTTCGCTCGATCTGTTCTCGACCACCGGGTCCGCCGGCTTATGCGACGTCGCCGCGTCTGCGACTGTGACGCGCGATATCTCGCCGCCGCACTCCGTACAGTAGACGACCTCGTCGTGGCTGCCGTCGGTCAGGCATCCCGCGGGGACCGCGTTCTCTGTCACCGCCGCGCCGGGCGTATGCGGGCCTTTCGCGTTGTTCACGGTATGAACGATCCCGCATTCGGCGCACACGTACACCGCCGTGCCGACGTGCGTGCAGTCCGCCGCCGTCATGCTTACGGGGTTGTTGTAATCGTATTTGTGCGGGGCGTCTTCCTTTCCGTTCCAGAGCGCGGTGAATTCGGCGTTTGAATACGTCTGCGTTTCATTGAACGCGGGGACGCGCGCCGTATCGAGCGCCGCGTTTATGTTCTTCGCGGTCGCCGTTTTGTATCCGCCGTGCGCCGCGAGTATCGCGACGAGCACCGCGACCGCGAACACCGCCGCGCCGGCGCGCGCCGCCGAGCCGAGAAGATACCGGAGCAGCGTCTCCTTTTTCTTCTTTTCGTTCTCTTTTTCGCGCCGGGCTTCCCGTCTGTCCTTTTCGTAAGGCGGGGTGTTGGCGCCGAATATGTTTTCCTCGTGCATGGTCACGGAAGATTCACGGAAAAACGACACGTCGGGATATACCGGAGTGTATTCCGGAAGTACCGAATGTTCTTTTATTCCGTTGAATTCCCGGCTCTTTCCCTCTTTTTTCTCCATTTTCCCTCTCCGTAAACCGTTTTACAAACGTATCACGCAAATATGTGCGGTCTATTTTATAACGATCTCGGCGATGCCCGCCTGCCCGCCGTCGAAGCGGATGCAGAGACGCGAGGCTCCCGTCACGTCAATTTTCGTATATGGCGATACCGAAACGTTTGCCGACGCGGCGCCCGATGCGTCCTCGGTATATACCGTGACGCCGGCCGTCTCGGTCAGATAAAGCTCCGCGGACGCGGCGTCCGAGACGTCGAGCGACAGGGTCTTTCCCGCGATCTTTTCGGGCGACGGCGAGAACACCGAGAACAGATCCTTGTCGGACAGAGCCGAGAAATCCGTGTCCGGGTCGCCGTCAAACAGCGCGCCCTGCGGCAGAGTCGAGCCGCGTTTTATCTCAAATTCCGAGATCATGACCCAGTTCGTCTGCTCCGCCGTGCAGCGCACGCGGACGTATCTCGCGTATATCTGCCCGTCGTAGACCGTCGTCCTGCAGTCGACGCGGCAGAGCTGTTTGAATTCCAGCCCGTCCGCAGAGTACTCGATCACGCCGTTTCTGATATAGTCGTCCGCGTGCGAATCGCTGCCCATGTAAAGGCGAACGCCTGTGACGTCGGACGCCGAGCCGAGGTCGACCGTGAAGCTGCTGTTGAGTACCGGCGCGGCGGACGACCAGAAGCACGTCGCGCCGTCGCCGTCGATCGCGTTCTCGGGCTTGTTGTCGAGATATACCGGCATATCGGTCGCGACCTTTTTGCCGGACGACGCCGGGCGGCGCGTCGTGTTCGCCTCAAACGTCCTGATTATGACCCAGTTCGACGACGAGGTGTCGCCGTTGCGCACGCGCAGAGAGACGGCGCTTATGTTCAGCCCGTCGAGGAAGATCTCGTCGCCGAGACGCCCCGAGGCGAGCTTTTTCCAGCTCCTGTTGTCAGCGGAATATTCGATTATTATGTCTGCCAAAGCGTCGCGGCCGTTGTCTCCGGTCGAGATATATACGTTTCTCACCGTCGTTTTGGCGGCGAATTTGATGCCTATATACCCTTTTCCGCCGTCGGACGCCTGCATCAGCGTGCCGGCGCTCCAGAAAAACGTCCGGTCGTCACCGTCGACTATGTTTATGACCGAATGTCCGTCGTATTCGCGGCAGTCGGTGAACGCCTCGGCGGACTCAGCCGCTGTCTTCTCCTCGCCCCGGATCACGGAGTTTATCCGCGATCTGCCCGAGGTGAGCATCGGCATCAGCACGTCGCGGCTGACTATGGCGGCGCTTTCGCCCGTTTTGTCGTATTCGGACACGTACGCGAGAGCGCGCTCGTTCTTTTCGGCGCCGTCGCCCGCGGTATCGAACGCGACGAGCTCCGTCGCCGCGCCGACGTACGCCTCGGCTTTTTCAAGCCACGGTCTTATCTCGTTTATCAGTTTTTCTCCGCCGTAACTCTTCAGGTCGGCGAGATCTTTTTTCATCTTTTCAAGCTTCGCCGAAAGCTTTGCGGCGGAGTCCGCGTCCGCTCCGTAAGAGTTTATCAGATCGGAAATAGTAAGCGAGGATCTGTCCTTGTTTATCATCGAGCCGCGCATCAGGTCCATGAACGCGAGCAGACCGTCGGTGCAGCGCGGCGCCAGTATCGCGGCGGCTTCCTCCGCGGAGCGTTCAGCGTTGTACGCGGAGGGGTTCCACAGATAGTCGGCGACGGTCATCAGCGGCAGAAACGACGCGTAACCCTGGTTCATCGGGTTGGAAACGAGTCCGCAGACCGAGTCGCACAGCGTCTTTTCAAGCCCCTCGCACGGACCCATGAAAAGCCGGTCCGCCATCGTGTCGTTGACGGGGTAGTTCCACCAGATGAAAACTTTTCTGCCAAGCTTTTTGTTGATCTGTTTCAGGTCTTTTTCTTTTATCGTCTCCGGGATCACGCCGGTGCCGGTCCACATCACGACGATATCCGGGTCGATCAGCGGCGCGATCGCGTCGGTATACTCCGAGAGCATCGCGGTGCAGAATTCCGGCGTTATCATTATCAGATCCGAGCAGCCTTCGTGCGTTTTTATGAATCCGCTCTGGAAATCGTTGACGAGCCGCGCGTGGCCTTCCGCGTCGTGCGTCTCTATGTCGTCCAGGAATATCGCGAAATCGCGGACGCCGAGGTCGTATATCGACTCGCATTTTTTAAAAAGCTTTTGAAGATCCTTTTCGTATCCGGCGCCGAGGTCGATATCGATGCCGGGCGAGATCGCGTAGACGAAGCTGACGTTGTTTTCTTTCGCGCCGTCGATCAGCGTACGCATGCGGTCGAGCTCTTTTGAAGTGTATTTCTCGCGCCATCTCGCGCGGTGCTTCGGATCGTCCTTCGGCGCGTATATGTAAGTGTTGAGTTTATTGTCGCCCATCATGCGGAACAGATCGAGACGGACCTCGTCCGTCCACGCCTGACCGTAAAAGCCCTCGATCACTCCGCGCAGCGCGGAGGCGGGTCCGTCGTCAACGTCGGCGGCGGCGATGCGGCCGTCGGCGCAGAGCTGCGCCAGAGTGCAGACCGCGTTGAAAACGCCGCTTCTGCCGGAGGCGGAAAGCTCTATCCCGTTGCTTCTGACCTTCAGCGTATACGCCCCGTCCGACAGCGAATCGTCGACCGTCACGGCGACTGGCAGCCCGCCCTCGCCGACACTGAAGCCGAAGCGCGCGAAAACGCCGTCGTAGTCGCCGGTCGACGGCGACAGAAGCGATGCGTCCGCGGAATCTATCCCGCGCACGGAGACTCTGTACGACTGCGGTCTCGGGTAAACGCTGACGTGCAGCTCGTCCGTATATATCCGCTCCGTTTCCGTGTCCGTGCCGGCGTCGGTCTCCGTGACAGTGCCGGCGTCGGTATCCGTGTCAGTGACCGGGATATCGTCCGGCGTGCAGGCGGATAAAAGCAGCGAGCAGACGAGCGCCGCAGCGGTTAAAATCGTGACGTATTTCTTCATAGATATCACCTCAATTGTAATTATACAATAAAATACGCCGCTTGTCAAGTACCGCGGACTTTTACGGCGGCGATCTGCGCAAAGTCGACAAAACTCTTGACATTGCGCGTATATTGTGATATAATCGTGATACCAACAAAAAACGAGGTGAATAATATGGCAACGAACAAGAACAACGACGCGGCGCAGGACGCCGCAAAGAAAGCTCTCGCCGCCGTACAGGCAAAAAAAGCCGCCGAAAAGAAGAAAGTCGAACATACGATAACTCACGTCGGTCAGGAAAGCACGTCCACCGAGGAGCTGCTCGCGATCACTAAGAAGAACGCCGCGCCCTACCGCATAGGCGCCGTAGTGCTCTGGCTGCTCGCGATCGGATTCGAGATACTCGCGATCCTGTTCTTCAAATGCGTGATCCAGTTCTCCTTCACGATGGAAAAGCCGGGCTGGTACGCCTCCTGGATCATCTGTCTGGTACTTGACCTCATCTGCGTCGTCATCGGCTCGCTGCTCTGGAAGAAAGGCAACCATCTCGACCCCAAATCCGCAAAGAACAAGCTCACGTTCTGGCTGCACAACAACCTCGGCCTCGTGATGGCCGCTCTCGCGTTCTTCCCGTTCATCATAGTCGTGCTGACCGACAAGAACGCACAGAAACAGTCGAAGATCATCGCCGTGGCCGCCGCGGTCGTCGCGCTGATAATTGCCGGTCTTACCGGTTACGACTGGAACCCCATTTCCCAGGAAGAGCTTCTTGAAAGCGCCGGAGTCGGCGATCACGTGTACTGGACCGAAAGCGGCACAGTGTATCACGCTTTTGAGGACTGCTCGCACCTGAACCACTCGAAGGAGCTGTTCGAGGGCACCTCGACCACCGCCATCGAGCAGGGCAAGACGAGGATCTGCAAGACCTGCGAACAGAGAGCCGAAAAAGAAGCCGCCAAAGTCGACACAACGGTGACCGACGTCGAACAGACGCCGGTGGAATAAAGCATCAAATCAAAAAAAGCCGCATGTCTGCGGCTTTTTTCTTTGCTTTTTTTACTGAACGGCGGGAGTGCGCGGTTTCGTAAACGTATCCACGAACCACTTCGAGGTGAGGAAGAACGCGGGAACGAGCAGGATGTCGTGGACGTAGATCAGCGAGATGTTTATCAGATATTTCGGGAAGAAATCGGAGTCGATTGAGCTTTTCGCAAAATCCACGATGTTAAGCGTGTCGTAAACGAGCACGACCGACAGATATACGCAGAGCAGTATCCCCGGTATGAACCACGCTTTTCTGAAAAACGCCGGCGTGCGTTCTTTGCAGAACGTAGTCATAGCCGCGAACAGCGCGAGCATCGTGCAGGCGATGAAAAAGATCGACGTGGTGGCGGAGAAATATCTGATCAGGTTGACGAGCGAGACGAAAGCCAGAGTCGCCGACGCGATGAACGGGACGACGTTTCTCACTCTGATGAACAGTGCCACGGCGAAAAACGTCTCGGCAAAGAAGTAAAAGATCATAAATGATCTGCCTTTTAATACTATGTTGCAGAACAGGAAGTCGATGAGCGCGAATACCGCGGCGACGGTGAACATGACCGCGGCGGGGGTAAAGCGGGGTCTGGGCGTCGGAGAAACGATCGGTTGATCCATTTTAGTATCCTCTCTTTATCCGTTATTACGGCCGGTACGGCCGTTGTTGTCATTTTACCACATTTTTCCGCGGATTTCAATAGGAAAACGGCAGATTTTTTAAATCCGCGAAAGACATCAGCCGCAATTGAAATATTCACAAATCGGGTGTATAATAAAATAAAGGGCGCGGGGAGCGGTCCGCGCGGTGCCGGAGGTTATGGATGAGCGGCGATTTTTATAAAAAATACACGTCGGCGACGCTCGCGGCGAGCGGGACGCAGACGTTTTTCGACTCCGACGGGCGGCCGCACACCGGCTGCGTATACGTCAAAGTCTGCGTCGACGGGACGTACGATTTTTCGTTTCTGTTCGCGAACGTCACGGATACGACTTTCGCCGACGGCAAAAGAAGTGTGAAGAATCTCCGGCTCGGGTCGTGGAGGCTGATCCGCGCGGACGTTTCCGTCTGCGACGCGGTCGAGCCCGCAGAAGACGGCGGGCAGCGGACGCAGCTTTTGTTTGACAAAAGTCCGTCGAAGGACGTCGGCGAGGGAGAGATATTTTCAAGCGACCCGGTAACGCTCTGCGTTAAAAAGGGTCAGTACGTCCGCGTGGCGGTCCGCTTTGCCGGCCGCGTCCTGCCGTGTCACGAGGAGAGCATAATACCGGTATTCCGGCTGACGGATAACGGCTGGGCGCCGGACGTGCACGTGCCGGTGCCGGCCATGACCGGATGCACGCGGCAAGCCTGTGTGCGCGTCTGCTTTTTAGGCGACTCGATCACCCAGGGCATCGGCACGCCGCATAACAGCTATATGCACTACGCGGCGCGGACTGCGGAGACGGTCGGGTACGACGGCGTCGCATACTGGGATATCGGTCTCGGTTACGCGCGCGCCGCCGACGCCGCCTCCCGCGGCGTCTGGATGGACAAGGCGAAGACGAACGACGTGGTCAGCGTATGTCTCGGCGCGAACGACATACTTCAGGGCTTTACGGAGGAACAGATCAGAAACAGCATAGCGATTACGGTCGGCGAGCTTAAAAAAGCCGGCTGCGTCGTCCTGCTCCAGACCGTGCCGCCGTTCGAGTACGACGAAGGTCAGGCGCGTATCTGGCTCGGCGTCAACCGCTTCATACGCGAAAACACGGTCGGCGCGGACGCCGTCTTCGACTGCTCGGCCGTGCTCGGCAGCCCGGACCGTCCGTGGCAGGCGAGATTCGGCGGCCACCCGAACGAAGAAGGCTGTCTGCTCTGGGCGAAGGCGCTTTCGCCGGTGCTGTCGGCTCTGATCGAAAAAGCCGCGGAGCGCGGCAAATGAATCATGTAAAAAATGCTGCGAATCTTAAGGAGGTGCCGCAATGAAAATAACGCTAAACTACACGGTCAAACTCGGAAAATACGACAATAACGAAGACGTTTTTACTTATGAGATACCGTCTGTCGACAAAGAGACGGAAAATGCCTACAAGACCGCCGTTATGCTCGGAGCCGATCTCGAAGACGTCCCGGAGCTGAAAGCCCTGTGCGACGCGGCGTACAAAGAGATCGAGCGGGAAGAGATCAACAAGCTTAAAGATCCCGAAAACGCTACCGAATTTGCTCTTTCATGCTTTGCCGAAGGAAAGAGCCCGTTCGAATGCGGGTACAGGATCAGCGTATGGCTGCCGGAAGACGGATACGTCCCCGACGACGCCGATATCGAGGACGCCCTGAGAAAAGCTCTTTCCGAAAACGATCTCAAGACGGCCTACGCGATAGCTCTTGAGCAGGAGGAGAATTATTCCGGTGATATAATCGGGACGGCGTTCCGCTTAGCGGAAGAAGTCGGATGCCGCGAATTTCTCGAACAGAACAAAAAGGACTGACGCCGCCGTTCAAACTTGCCGCAGAGATACGTTTCTGCGGCTTTTTTTATGCAAAAACCGCGCCGCACCGCGTTTTACACCTGTTTTTCACCTGATTTTCGCCTGAATGGGGTCAAGTATTTTCAATTTAGGACAGATTTGGAAATTTCGGCGGTGTATAATAGGATCAGAAAAACGAAGGGAGGACAGTTCGGATATGAAAAAGATAATCTGCGCGGCAGTCATCGCCGCAGCCGCGCTTTTCACGGTATCGTGTACGAGTCTGCTGCCGTCTCCCGGCGGCGACACCGTCACGCAGGCAACGATAATACCGTCCTCGTCGCAGTCGGCGACGGCGGCGGAGACCGGCACGCTCGAGGACCCGTCGGACGACGAGCGCGCGGCGACCGGAGATTTTTCGATCACCGGCCCGGACGGCGCCGATATATCGTATTCAAACGGCGTATACACGATAAAGACCGCCGGCGAATATACGCTGTGCGGCAAACTTGAAGGCAGAGTCGAAGTGGACTGCGCCGGCGGCGAGGTCACGCTGATACTGAACGGCGCCTCGATCACCTCGTCCGACGGCGCCCCGATCAGATTCGTCGCCTGCGCCGACGCGACGGTCAAATCAGCCGACGAAACGTACAACACGGTGACGGACGGCCGCACCGGCGACGCTTCCCTGCTCGAAGGCACCGACGAAAACGACGACGCGGCGATCTACGCCGGCTCGGATCTTAAGATCAGCGGCAAAGGCACGCTGATAGTCGCCTCGACGTACGACAACGGAATAAAATCAAAAGACGATCTGAAAATAAAGAACGTGACGCTCAAGGTCACCGCGCCGGGCTGCGCGCTGAAGGGCAACGACAGCGTGACGGTGGAATCCGGCAGTCTGATACTGATATCGACAGACTCCGACGGCGTCAAGACAGCCAACTCCGGCACGTCTTCAAAGGGCAAACAGCAGGGCACGGTGACGATTTCCGGCGGCACCGTCGATATCTACGCCGCAAAGGACGGCATCAGCGCCTCGTACGACGTCTGCATAGCGCCCGAGCAGTCGTGCACGGTGAATATCTTCACCGCATCGTACGCCGGGCAGGAGGGCACGGCGGGCGAGCTTTATCTGATAGTCCCGAAGTCGTCGTATTCAAGCAAAAAGGATTACTACGCGTATTTCTATAACGAAGAAGGCGGCGTCTGGCGCAAATTCGAATACGAGACTATGGTCTACAGCGGCAGGAGCGCTTCTTACTACGGCCTGCTGACGAACGTGCCGAAGGATACTTCGAGCGTGTCGTTCTTCGTCGTCGATCAGGGCGCCGACCCGGCGTCTGTCGTATCCGACCCGACGGGCGGCGAGACGGTCAACGTCAGTATGAACGGTTACCTCTGCAACTCCGCCTCGTCCGGCAGGATATCGGGCGACTGGGTGCAGCTCGGCAGCGGCGGAAATTCCGAAAAGACGGCTTACTCGTCAAAAGGCATCAAGGCCGCGAACGCGATTTCGATCGACGGCGGCGCCGTCACGGTACAGAGCAAGGACGACGGCATCCACGCCAACGCCGACAAGCTCGAATCCGGCGCTACCGGCGCCGGCAGCGTAACGGTGAACGGCGGTACGCTGACGCTCACCGCGGCGGACGACGGCATCCACGCCGACGGCACGCTGTGCATCAACGGCGGCACGGTGAACGTGCTCGACTCGCACGAAGGGCTTGAGGCAAACATAGTCGAGATAAACGGCGGCAGCACATACGTTTACGGCGGAGACGACGGCATAAACGCCTGCAAAGGATCGTCATCGCCGCTCGTGAAGATAACCGGCGGATATCTTGAAGTTACAACGCCGTCCGGCGACACCGACGGCATAGACAGCAACGGCAGCATCACGATGACGGGCGGCTTCGTGCTCGTAAAGGGCGGCTCGTCCTCCGGCAGCGTGGCGGGTTCGATCGACGTCGACGGTTCGATAACCGTGACCGGCGGCACCGTGATCGCGCTCGGCGGCATCTGCGAGGTGCCGGGGACCGGTTCGGTCAACGTTTACGGCTCGTCCTCGACCTTCGGCGCGGGAACGTATACGATAAAAAGCGGCGACGGGACCGAGATAGCCTCGTTCACGCTCGGCTCGCAGTACTCGTCGTGCTGGATAGCCTCTGAGAGCCTGCAGCTCGGCGGAAGTTACGTGATCGAAAAGGACGGCTCGAAATTCGCCGAATGGACGCAGTCGTCACAGCAGGAGGGCTACGTCGGCAGAGGCGGCTTCGGAGGAGGCGGCTTCGGTCCCGGCGGCGGAGGCCCGGGAAGAAGATAAAAAAGCACAGCTAAATTCGCCTTCGGCGAGCTAAATTGACCTTCGGTCAGCTAAATTCGCCCGTTGGGCGAGCTAAATTCGGCTGCGCCGAGCTATTGGAGGCGAATTTAATTTAGCTGAAGCCGTCAGGCTTCAATTTAGCTGAAGCCGTCAGGTTTCAATTTAGCTGCGAGCGTAAGCGAGCAATTTAGCTCGTATTTCATTAAAATATAACCCACTATGACGCTTTCTGATACAGAAAGACGTCACGGTGGGTTTGTTTCTTCTTTATGTGGTTTCCGCGCGGCAGATTTATACCGTGCGCCTGTTTTTTTATTCAAAAGGCCGTCTGATGTTCGCCGCGATCAGCTTTTCGTTGTATTCTCTGACGCGCTCGGGCAGATAATCCGCCGCCCGGTGACCGTCGAAGCCGACGGACACGAGCACGCCCGAGCGGCGCACGATATCCTGCTTCTCCTCATCGGCGAAGAAATCGACCATGTATCCGTGCACGCGGTAGTGGTGCGTCGGATCGTAGCTGACGTTCATCTCCCAGAATATATCGTTCTCCGCCATGCGGCTGAAATAGTCGTAGGGATCCTCGCCGCGCGACGCGATATGCGCGAACAGATCCGTGTGCGCGACGCCGACGATCGGCGTGCCGCACCGCTTCGCGTACGCGAAAAGGTCGCCGCCGGTGACGGACTCCTTCCAGTCGAGATTTTCGATCAGGCAGAAATCGTAAAACGAGATGTCCGCGCCGTCCGGCAGCGGATGTATGACGTCGTTTAACGTGCACAGCTCTATCCCGCGCTTGACCTCGATCTTTCCGGCGTATTTTTCGCGCACCAGATTTATATGGTCGTAATATTTGCGCAGCATCCGCTCGTAGGTCGAGGCGAAGCCCGCGGCGTACTGCGACAGAAACACGTCGCATCGGCCATAGCCGACGCCGTAATTGTGGTCCGTGATGCCGAGCACGTCGATGCCGCCGGCTATCGCCGCCTCGACGACCGTCTCCGGCGCGTCGCCGCCGCAGAATGAATAATACGTGTGTGAATGAAGATCCTGTATCATATGCCCCTCCGTCCACACCGATTATACACCGCAAGAGCGGCTTTGTCAACCCCGAAAAGCAAAGTCGCACCCCCGCCGGCACCGGTCGTATCAAAGGCGGGCTCGCCCGGCCCGGCGGCGTTGTCCGCCGTGGTCACGGGCTCCGTTTCTCCGGCGCTTCGGCCGGCGGGGGACCGGCGGCTCTGTATATTATATGCGAGGCGCGTGCAGTCCGACATGGCGGCGAGGAAAAACAACAGCGTGCGGCGAAAATGATCGCGCGGTGATTGACTATACGGGATTTATATGGTATAATAGGGCAAACGATCCCGAAAGGACGGAAATTTTATGAAAAAAACAGCCGCGCGGATCCTCTGCGCAGCCCTGGCTTCGCTGTTTTTGCTTGCGGCGGTCTGCGCGCACGCCGCGGATCTGCCGTCAAAATACAGAAGCGACGCCGAGACTCCGGTGCTGAATCAGAAAAACAATCCGCTTTGCTGGGCGTACGCCGGCTCGGATCTTTTGAGTATCAGCGCGATAAAGAACGGTCAGGCGAAGGGCGGCGCCGCCGTGTTCTCCGCGCCGATGATCGCCCGCGCGCAGTACGACGGCGACGAACACCGCCATTCTCACGGCGCCGTCTGGTATAAATGCTACGGCGGGCTCGATTACGCGCTGATGGCGGGCATTTCGGGCAAGGGTCTTTTGCCCGAGAGCGATTACCCGACGATAGAATCGGCTGACGCGGCGCCTGTCTCCGCGCTCTACGGCAGCTACGCCTACGTCGACGGCTTCGTCGAATGCGATATGAGCGAGCTGCAGCGCAAGGACCGCACGGCTATGCTCAAAGAATGGATAATGAAATACGGCGCGGTGGCGACAGACGCGTTCATCGGCGATTACAACAAGGTCACCGGGATCGCGGCGACGAAATATTACGACAACACTAAAGCCGCGCACCAGATCCTTCTCGTCGGTTGGGACGACACGAAATACACCGACACCGGCACCGGCGCGTTCCTGATGAAGAACACGTGGGGGCAGAACTGGGGCGACGGCGGCTACGCCTGGATCTCGTTCAACACCGAATTCGGCAGAACGGCCTTCGCCGCGAGCGTCAGGATAGATCCTGACGCGCGGATACTGACGCACACCGAGGTCGATTTTCTGACCGGCAACCACACGGGCGACGACACGCTGTACGGCGCCGTAAACGTATTCACCGTGAAAGAAAAGCTGACGCTTAACGCCGCCGGGATGTACACCTCGCAGAAGAACACCGAGCTTGAGGCGCGCGTCTTCATAAACCTGAAAGACGCCTCGAAGGCCGGGACCGCGACGCCCGACGCGAAAGGAAAACTGAAGGCGACTTACGCCGGCTATTATTCCGTGACCCTTGACAGAAAACTCGACGTCGCGCCGGGCGATACCGTGACCGTGCTGTACCTCGCGCACGCGAACGGGAATTATTACGTGTTCTCCGAGTATTCCGAGCCCGATTACGAGCTCGCGGTGACCTCGTCTTTGCCGGGACAGAGCTACACTTACGTCGGCGGCGAGCTGAAGACGCCGCGCGGCAACTACATCGGCACCGTGATAGGCGAGGCGGAGCACAAGAAGCCGCCCGTCACCTCGTCTGTGACTGAAGCGGAGACCGAGCCGCCGGCAGAGACTCTGACGGACGATCAGACCGAAGCGGCGACGCAGACCGACACGGAGCCGGACACTGCCGAAACAGACGGTCAGACGACCGCATCGGTCGAAACGGACGACGCCGTTATCATAACTTTCGGCCCGCCGGACAGCCCCGACTCCGACGAACCGGACACGGAGGTCACGCAGTCAGGATTTCAGGGCATAAAGAACGCGGCGCTTAAACTGCTCAAGATCGCGGGCATAATCGTCCTCGTCGTGATAGCGCTGATCGTGCTTATCGTGATAATCGCGGTCGTCTCGTCAAAGAAAAAGAAAAAAACACCTTAAAATAAGCCTATTCTTGTCTTGACAAAGAATTATATCCCTAATATAATTAGAATACAATATCACAAAATTGGAGGCAATTATGAAGAAAATACTGGCATTTACCATTGTTTTTGTTATAATGTTTTTATCTTCGTGCAGTTTTTTGCCGGGCATTACGACTGATTCCTCGGATAATGTGGGTGATACTACCGTAGCAAACACACCGTCTGATTCAAATAAAATCATAATACCTGATCTATCAAATGTTGATGAAGCCTCTGCCAAACTATCCATAACGAACAAGGGCCTTTTACCGGTTGTTGAATACGAGTATTCCGATACAATAGCAAAAGGTAACGTAGTAAGAACCAGTCCGGGCGTAGGTTCTAGCGTGAATCCTGATACAAAAGTAACATTGTACATTTCGTCCGGTCCCAGATCCATTAAAGCAAAGGAAGGCACTATAAACTGGTATAATATTGATTCTGCGAATGAAGACGAGTGGAATTTTTCAGGACTTGAAATATACGAGGGAGATTTATATATATATTGCGAAACCACATTTGGAACATCTTTCACCCTCAAAGGAACCGGGTTTGGAAATGCAAGTCTTACCGATTCTTTCGATAAGTATGCTCCACTCACTCTTCTTGATGAAAATTTAAACAAGCTTCCCGAGAATAAGAAAATAAACGCCGGTGAATTGTTTAAATTCTTCATTAAGATTCCTTTGTCTCAATTAGAATCCGAACGGCCGACACACGTTGCGTGTGAAATTGTCTGTCTTATTGGAGAAAAAGAAGAAAATATAGAGTTTTCTTTCAACTCATCGTGGTAATAATACAGTGCCAAAGGTCTCGGTGAAAACCGAGGCCTTTTTCATCAAATCAAAATTTAATCCTTTGCAACAATCTCCTGAAAATATCCGTTAGAATTGTAGTTTCACTTGCGCAAAAAACTCACCTCCCGACAGGGAGGTGAGTTTTTTATTCGTTGTTTCCCATCACAAGGCAGACGGTGTGCCCGGGGAAGCTGACGACAGCCATGTCCTCGACCGAGGTGAACGGCACGGGGCTGTTTTTGTTTTCGAGCCGCGTCAGGTGCTTTTCCTTCGCTGTCCGCACGCGGCCCGCTTTTCCGAGACGCTTTTCTATATGATACGACAGCGCGCAAACGAGTTTTTTGTCGTTTGCGTCTTCGTCGCCGAACCATTCGCGCAAAAGAGCGTCGAAGGTAAGCTCCGAATCCTCGAGTTCATCCTCGCTGAAGCGGAAAAGCTCCCTGAACCCGTCGGCAAACGAGGCGTTATCGAACACGGCGACGTAAACGTACGACGGTCCCATCCACACCGAGACCGACGAAGCGGCATCGAGCAGTCCTCTCAGGTAGCTTGCGCAGTTTTGTACATCCACGGCGTGCCTCCTATGTCGACGACAGAAGCTCGCCGAGATCGCGCTCCGCAAGCAGTTCTATCACGTAATCGGGTTTGTATTTTTTGACGAGCGAATAATCGACGCCGTAATCCCACACGGGCTGTGTGACGAACGTGCCGAAATGCTCCGCGAAATACGGTATCAGGTTGAAGCCGTATGAATCGAACAGCAAAAGCGCCGTCGGCCCGTCCGGGTCGCCGTGCTCCACCGAGGTCATCCCGGTGAAAAATCTGTTCGCGAAACTCCAGATCCTCGCGGTGTCCTCCTGACCGGAAAAATACGGCGTCAGAGCCTCGAACCGCGGCGAAACGAACGGCGCGGACTCGTACATCTCGCCTGTCCCGACGCCGGAATACACGTTAATGTCGGTATCGTCTATATCTATATACTTCACGTCGAAATCCGACAGCGGACGCGCGGTCATGCCGAGCGCCGGCATGATCTCACGGTATCCGTAATACGCGCCGAGCTGTGTCCAGTGGCTGTCGAGCTTGTAGTAAAGCTTGCCTTTATCGGTATTCTGCCGCATGGCTTCGCGCAGGTCTATCACGGTCACGCCCTCGACCGAGGACAACGCCGCGACGGCCTGATCAAGCCGCGCGTTCTTTTTTATTATCCCCGCCTTCATATCGTCCGTGAGCTCATCGGGATATACGGTCAGCGGATCGGGGACGAGTATATAGACGATCTTGACGGTTTTCCCCGCTTTTTCGGCGGTCTTTCTGACTCTGTACGCGGCGGCCTTGGCGACCGTTTCCTTTTCGCCTTCATCGAACGCGTTTTCGCCCGTTATATCCGGAAGGACCTTTTTCTCTATCACGCGCGAGCCGAGCGTCGCCGTGACGCCTTTATCTTCTTCGTTCTTTTTGTATTTGATCAGCGTCGTGACTTCTCCGCTTTTGCTCTTTCCCTCAGCCGCGGCGGATACCGCGACGTTGACGGAGCGCGAAAACTTCACCGGCACGGCGAAATACACGCCGTCGGAGCGCGCGGTACAGGAATAGCCGTCCGCCGAAACGTACAGCTCGCAGTTGTCCTCGCATGTGCCGTAAACGATCGCCTCGCCCGGCGCGGTGACGACCGTGCCTTTTATCTCGGGCGTCCCGGTCCGCTCGGCGGGCGGCTCCGTCTGCCGGTCGGTCACGGCGCCGTCGGTCGTGTCGGGCTCCGCCGTCGTTTCACCGTCCGCGGCAGTCTGAACGCCGGTCTCCGTTACGGTATCAGTCGGCTCATACGTGTCCGCCGGCGTCGTGACGCCGGATCCGTTCGCGCACGAGCAGAGCGTCAGCGCCGCGGCGAGGACCGCGGCGGAAAGCATCTTTCTCATAGCTGTACGAGTATCGGAAGCACCATCGGTTTGCGCTTCGTCTTCTGGGCGATGTAGCGGCTTATCTCGTCCTTCATCCTTCCCTTTATATACGCGGTGTCGACGTCGCCGTCGGCAAAGCATTCCTCGATGACGCCCGCGGCGAGGTCGCGCAGCTCGTCCATCATCTCCTCGGCCTCGCGCACGTAGACGAACCCGCGCGAGACGATCTCGGGGCCGGATATGAGCAGTCCCGACTCGACCGAGACAGCCGCGACGACGATGATGATGCCGTCGAGCGACAGGTGGCGCCTGTCGCGCAGTACGATGCTTCCCACGTCGCCTACGCCGTAGCCGTCGACGAGCACCTTGCCGGACGGCACCGTGCCGTTGAAGCGAGCGCCCGCCGAGTCTATCTCGAGCACGCGTCCGACCTCGGAAAGGAAGATATGATCCGGCTTTTCTCCTAAGAAAAGCGCGAGGTTGCGGTGCGTCGCGAGATGCTTGTACTCGCCGTGGATCGGCATGAAGTATTCCGGCTTCGTCAGCGCGTGCATCGTTTTCAGCTCCTCCTGACAGGCGTGTCCGGATACGTGCACGTCGGAGACGACCGCGTCGTATATGACGTTGACGCCGCGGCGGAAGAGCTCGTTTATTATGTTGTTGACGAGCTTTTCGTTGCCGGGTATGGCGTTGGCGGAGATCACGACTACATCGTTTGACGAAAGCTCGATCCGGCTGTGATCGGAGAACGCCATGCGGTAAAGCGACGACATCGGCTCGCCCTGGCTCCCGGTGCAGACTATCGTGAGCTGTTCGGGCTCGTATTTCTTTATGTCGTTTATATCTATCAGCGTATCCTCGGCGGCGTGCATGTATCCGAGTTGTGTCGCGACGGAAACGATGTTCTGCATGCTCCTGCCGTTGATCACGACTTTTCTTCCGTATTTTTCAGACGTGTTTATTATCTGCTGCACGCGGTGGACGTTCGAGGAGAACGTCGCGATCGAGATGCGTTTGCCGGCGTTCTTGAAGAATATCGAATCAAGCGACGCGCCGACCGTGCGCTCCGACGGCGTGTAGCCCGGGCGCTCCGCGTTCGTCGACTCGCACATAAGGAGCAGCACGCCCTCGTTGCCGAGCTCGCCGAGCCTCGGCAGATCTATCATCGGGCTGTCGACCGGCGTAAGATCTATCTTGAAGTCGCCCGAGTGCACGATCATGCCGAGCGGCGTGTCGATCGCGAGGCATACCGCATCGGGTATGGAGTGGTTCACGTTTATGAATTCGACCTCGAAGCAGCCGAGCCTTATCTTCTGCCCGGCGTGCACGACGTGCAGATCAGGCTCGATCTCGTAGGTGTGCTCCTCGAGCTTGCCCTGCAGTATCCCTATCGTCAGCGGCGTGCCGTATACCGGCGGGCTGATCTGCTGTAGCACGTACGGCAGCGCGCCTATATGGTCCTCGTGTCCGTGCGTTAGCACGATCCCCTTTATCTTCTCCTCGTTCTCTTTCAGATACGTGACGTCCGGGATCACGAGGTCGACGCCGAGCATGTCGTCGTCCGGGAACCCGAGACCGCAGTCGACCACGATCATATCGTCTTCGTACTCTATGACCGCGAGGTTTTTTCCTATTTCATACAGACCGCCGAGCATGACTACCCTGAGTTTGCCCGTCGCGGCCTCCGTTTTCTTTTTTCTTGGCATTGTGATTCCTTTCCGCGCCGTCTTTACACGGCGAAAATACCGCGATGTCATCGTGGCTTGCACCTGTTTAATATGTACGGCGACGGGCAAGCGCAGGCCCGTCCGCATAACGGCGCTGTTTTCTTGACGACGCCGGACTTTCAAATGATTACAGCGTCATACCGTCATTGCGGCGTCGTCTTGTCCGGCGGCGGCCGCCGGAGCTTTATCAGTATTCTTTGAGCTGGAAATAACTGAGGCTGTCGAGCCACGTATTGCCGTTTTCTCGTAACAGTCCCAGATCCGAGACGATGACTCCGTACGCTTCGGTCGGCTCACCGTCGCCTTCCGGCGAAATAAACGTCGCGCAGGAGCTGATGACGTAAGGCTTGTCCCCGACCGTGCCGAGATATATCATCAGATGTCCGTCCATGGCGAGAAGCGAGCCCGCGGGCATTTTTTTTATGATATCGAGTTTTTTATCCGCGAGCATGACTGAAAATCCGCGCCCTCCGAGATCGTATATCCCGGCAATTGCGGCGCTGTTTCGCGGCAGCTCGATCCCGAAGCAGGCGTAGACCTGACGCACGATGCCCGAGCAGTCGTTAGACGAAAACGATCCGCCCCAGCCGTAGATCTTGCCGAGGAATTTGAACGCCTGATTGAGCACG
This sequence comes from Clostridia bacterium, assembly GCA_017619885.1. Taxonomy (GTDB): domain Bacteria; phylum Bacillota; class Clostridia; order Oscillospirales; family CAG-272; genus UBA1248. The sequence continues at coordinate 20,575 of JAFZRM010000157.1, forward strand.
GCGTCGGACGTCATCGGCAGACTTCCGACGACTACGTCTTTCGAGCACGGTATGAGCACCGTCTCCCAGTCGAGGGTGCCGTCGTCGCCTCTGCACGGCACCATGGTCACGTAACAGCCGTAAGTCTCGCGGCCGTCGACGAGACCGTCGTATCCGCACAGAAGTTTTATCTTCGTCCCCATCGGGAGCGTGAGGTTTTCCGTCCTCGTGCCACCGGCCGTCTCGTCAAGCGTGATCTCGCACGCCGTAACCGTGAGATAATCCCCGGGTCTTACGGCCTGCAGCCACTGATCGCGGTCCGCGCAGAACGCGAGGCTGTCCTTATTGACCCAGCCGCAGTACGATCCGTTTATGATGAAGCACCATTTTTTGTCGAGGCTCTCGTGGAGCGCGACGACGCCGGTGAACGGCATCACCTCGGCGCTGATGAGATCGTTGCAGTATATCTCCTCCGCCGACTCCGAAGCGAAGTCGTCCGTCGGGACGGCCATCGCAAGATCCCTTTTAACGCACACGCAGTAACGGGGAGTCACTTTTTCCGGTATAAGGTCGAGCGCGCAATTGTCTCTCACACCGTCCCAGTAACCTTCTGCGGGCGTCTGTCCGTTCACGTATACCGTAACGGTCCCGTCCGAGCGCTCGTCAATATAGTCCGGGTTTATAAGCGCCTTTACCGCGTGCGCGCCGATCTGATCCGGCAGATCGTACATCCGCAGCTTTACGGTCTTTCCGGCGGGATCGTCGTAATATGATACGAACAGGGGGTTGTTATCCCGGTAATACCGGATCTCTTCTTTCGAGAACAGCAGCTCGCCGCTGACGGAGGTTTTCCAGTAATCCGGTGAAAGCATCTTTACGTCTGTTCCCGGGACCGTGCCGATCCAGGGGCGGGCGAGCTCTGCTTCGCGCTTTTCGTCCTGCGCAGTACGCTCTGCCAGAAGCGCGGCTTTTTGTTTTTCATACCGCTGCTGCTGAAAGTATGCGCCGGACGCGAAAGCAACGGCAAGCAGAATAACGGCGATGCAGATATTAAGTAAGATCTTTTTCATTTTTATCATCCCTCATGGCCATGCCGCAGCTTAAGAAAAATACGTAAGGCGCCGCCATCGCGGTCGTGAATGCGAACGGTCCCATTTCCGTTACGCCCGTGAGAAGCACCCCAGCGGCCGCCGACATCAGATATATCACGCCGATATCCTGACCCGTATCAAAGAATTTCCGAAGGGCGCTTCTGCTCCAGATACACAGCATGACGATCCATGCGATAAGTCCGATCAGTCCGAACCGCCGGAATACCTCGAGAAGCATCGTGTGCGCGAACGGCATTACGATATCGTGCCGTCCTTCGTAGGCGCCGTACAGGCGCTCGGAGCTCCTCATCGAGATGCCGAACAGCATGCGTCTGGGATTTTTGAAGATCAGCTCGACGCTCCGCTTCCAGATCAGCTGTCTGTCGTCGAGCGTTTCAACGTCTGTGATCCCGCGCTCGTAGATGAGGGCGACGTTGTCAAGCGTCTGCTGATCGCCCGACGCCTTTGCCGCGGCGGTCACGCACGTTCTGTATAACGGAGTCGGCACCATCAGGATCAGGACCACGCACAGCGCCGCCGCGATGCCCGCCGCCGCGGATACGGCGAAACCTGCGGGTTTTTTCGATCCTTTTTTGGCAAAATACTTTCTCAGCGCCGCGAATACCAGAGCCGCGACGGCAAACGCCAGCGCGTAATTCGCCGTTCGGCTGTTGTTGAGCCCCAGCAAAAACCACAGGACGGCGGAGGCGACACCGTAGAATATCTTTTCGATCCGGCTCCCTTTGATGATCCCGAAGATAGAGAACATCATAGCCGTCATGCAGTGGAACGCCATCGTGTTGGCGTTCGTCATGCCGCACAGTCTGCCTTCGCGGAAGCACCCGAGAAGTCTGTCGGCCTCCGGGACCGCGTCCCTTAATGTCACGGTCGCCCGAGCGGCGATACTGACGCCGTAAACGCATACGACCGAAACGTTGGTGAATGAAAACGCTCTTATCAGATCATACGGCCGCTGCATCTGCCGAACGGCAAAATATCCGAAGAAAAGCGTCAGCCAGACGTAGTAGAACCTTATCGCGAACAGGCTTTTAGAAAAGCCGTAAAACGCCCACGTGGTGATAAAAACGTATAAGAAGAACGAGAATATGAGCCACGTATCCGCTTTTTTATAAAGTCTGCCCGAGATTATGTAGTATAAGATCAGCGCCGCGGAGACGAGGCCGAAGAACACGTACGTGATCCGGTCGATACTTTTCAGTATGTTCCCGTTCGTGAACAGCGTTTCGAGCGCGGAAAACACCCCGGCCATGCCGGCGAATATTATGCTGATCTTCTCGATTATCCTCTTCTTCATAAAACAGAAAAACAGTTTCAATTTTTTAAACCGGGCGCCGCCGTTGCGGGATAACACTGTTTTCGCAGTTTATATTATATCATAATTTTATCTTTATGTCAACTCTTTTCATTTTAACTTTCTGCCAACGGCCGGTTATAGGACAGTCCCGCGGCGAAGGCCCCGATTTGATCTTTGCCGCGGAGCCGATATTACAGCCCGAGCCGCATCATGACCTCGGTCACCGCGTCCTCGGCGGCCTCCTCGCTGTCGGCGCTGATGACGAGCTTGACCGCGTCGGAATCGTCCGCCATTATCACGCCCTCGGCTCCGCGCTCGACGACGTGAACGCCGTCGCAGGCGTCCGTCTGATACGGCATATACGACTCGTAAAGCCGCCTCATGCAAGCCGCCTTACGTTTTTCCGGCACCTTTATGCTCTTGCGGCTTATCACCGAGGTGACGTATTTTTCCGCCGCCTCGGGAAGCGTCAGGCGCTGTTTGCGGAGCAGTCCCGCAAGCTTCACGGCGCAGAAAAGCGGGTCCGTCGTGAACGGGCAGGCGAGCCGCGCGCGCCTGTTTTCGGCGTCGGCGCCGCGGTCGAGCGACGGTCTGCTCTGATATTTAAGCACGCGGATGCCGCGGGATTCAGCGGCCTCGGCGTAGATCTTCGGCAGAAAATACGGCAGCGACACGACCGGACACTCCGACGGCGGGATCAGGCTGAGCACGATCAGCAGACATTCGTCAAACGAACACGAAACGCCGCCCGACGACAGAAGCGAAGCGCCTTCGGAGCAGTTGATTATCAGGTCTTTGTCCTTCGCCTCCTCCGCCGGTATGATCACGGCTCCGGCTCTTTTCAGCGCGTCGCAGACGTCGCCGCCGCCGTCGCACCCGATCAGCGCCGCGGTCACGCCGTGAAGGTCCTCCGACACCGACAGCGCGTTGCAGTAAAGGAGCGTCAGACCGCTCACTGTCACGAGTTTGCCGTCGGTCCTGCCGTTCTGCTCTTTCTGCGAGGCGGCGATCAGTTTTTTCTCACGCGAAACGGACGGCACGCCGCCCGAAACGTCAAATACGCGGACGCGCGTCCCGTCTCCGTCGGGCGACAGATAAAACGTCAGGGCGCAGCCGTAAAACGTGCCGGCGAGCGCGGCCGCCCTCTCTGCCGCGGCGCCGAATTCGAGTACCGTACCGCCTCTGTCGCGGCAGGCGCGCGCGAAAAGCTCCGCTTCGTTTCGCCGTTTGCCGCGCGCGTCGCAGCATACGCCGACGATGCCCTCGGCGCCCGAAGCCGCGGCGCCCGCGAGGCGGCAGAGCTGTGTCTGCGCGTCGCAGAACGGAACGCTCATACGCCCGTTTTCAAATCCGATGATACAGCTCGTCACCTTATCCCCCCTGTCTTTCGTAACGGTTTTCCCCGCGCCTATCACGGTGCCGGCTCCGAGTCTGACGCCGTCGTTTATCACGGCACCCTCTCCGATAACACAGCCGTCGCGGAGCACGCATCCGTCGCCTACGACGACGTTTCTCGCGAGGATACTGCCCGTGACGGAGCAGTTGTCGGCGATGCGTACGCCGTCGAACGCGACAGAGTTTATGAACGCGGAATTTTCTCCCATTGTAAAGCCGTCGCCGCAGACGGAGCCCTCCGTGACGCCGTGTTTTATCGCGGAAAGTTCGCGGTTAGCGGCGAGATATTCGGAAAACGAGCCGATATCGCGCCAGTATCCCTCCGCCTCGTATCCGATCACCGGCTCGCCCGCGGCGAGCATCGCCGGGAACACGTCGGCGGAAAAATCGCAGGCGCCGTCTCCTATATAGCCGAGGGCCCGGCGGCCGAGGAAATATATCCCGGTGTTCACCTTGTCGGATCTGACGCTCTGCCACGACGGCTTTTCGCAGAACGACACGACCGCGCCGGTGCCGTCGCAGGCGACGCAGCCGTATTCGCACGGCTGAGTCACGGTGTGAAGCACTACCGTCGCCGCCGCGAAGCGCCTTTTATGCTCCGCAAGCGCCGACGACAGATCGAGCCCGCAGACGGCGTCTCCCGAGATCACGAGAAAATCGTCTTTCAAAAGATGCGCGACGGCTTTCACGGCGCCCGCCGTGCCAAGCGGCTCGTCCTCGGTGACGTAGCAGAGATCGACGCCGCAGCAGCTGTTGCCGAGCGCTCTGATCTTCTCCGGCAGATACCGCAGCGTGACGATCGCGGAATCGAAGCCGCTTTTGAGCAGCTGCTGAAGCAGAAGACAGAGGTTCGGTTCTCCTCCCACCGGGAGCATCGGTTTCGGGACGGTGTCGGTGAGCGGTCTCATGCGCTCTCCGAGTCCTCCCGCGAGTATGACTGCAGAATATTTCATTATGTTCTCCGTATATTTCATCGCGCCGGCCGGGCGTCCGTTTTATTGTTCCCGCGTGCCGGCGGTAATATTCACGGCGCGGGATTCATATACTTCATCAAGCAAAGAAAAAGAGGTCCCGGACGTGATAAACGTTAAAAACGACGTGACGCCCGTATGCGCGGCGTTTCCGTATCTGCCGGAAAACGTGTTCCGCATCATCGGGCTGTTCTGTATGAAAGAACCCGCCGCGGCCGCCGGCGCGACGGAGATAAGGCTCCGGCGCGGCGGCGCGCTGTCCGTTTCCGTTGACGGCAAAAACGTCACGTTCGACGCGGCGGGCAACGTCTCGGGCAGACCGTATATCTGCACCGACGAAGATATCGACCGCTGTGCGGATCTGCTCTGCGGCGGCTCGTACCATTCACACGAAAAGGAGCTTTCGCTCGGCTATATTTCGTGCGGTACCGTGCGCGCGGGCGTATCGACTTACGGCACGTACGGAGGCGCGGTCTGGGGCGTAGACGGCATCTGCATCAGGATCCCACGCGACGTCGAAGGATGCAGCCTGCCACTGTTTGAATCCGTCGGGGTGCGTTCGATGCTGATCTGCTCACCGCCCGGCGTCGGAAAAACGACGCTTCTGCGCGACGCGGCGTATCAGCTCTCCGACAGATACGGTCTGCGCACGGTGGTGTGCGACCCGAAATACGAACTGCTCCCGCGCAGGCGGCCGCGCCTCGCCGACTACATCTGCGGAAAAGACAAGGCCGACGCGATCGAATGCGCGGTGCGGTATATGTCGGCGCAGGTGATACTTTGCGACGAGCTCGGCGGCGAAGGCGAGGTCCGCGCCGTGCTCTCCGCTCAGAGCGGCGGCGTGGTGCTGATCGCGACGGCTCACGCCGACGGCATGAACTCGCTTCTGTCGCGCCCGAACCTCAGGACGGTATACGAGTCGAACGTATTTGAAAAATACGTTTTCATAAAGCGGTGCGGCGCCGGATTCGTCTTCGACGCCTGCGGCGGCGAATGAAGGCGGCGGGCGCCGTCACGGTGGCGCTCTGCTCGGTGCTTATCGGCGTTTATTTGTCGTGGCGCGAGCGTCAGGCGACGTTCGTCTGCTCGCAGATCTGCCTGATCATGAAATACGTGCGCGAGCGGATCTGCACCGATCTGTCGCCGACCGACGTCGTGATGCGCTCGATCCCGTCTCAGCTCGAACTGAAGGACGCCTGCCGCGTCGGGCTTTACGAGGCGCTGTCCGAGCAGATCCGGTGTCTTTCCGGGGAAGAACGCGCGGCTTTTTCATCGTTCTGCTCCGCGATCGGACACGGCAGCGCGTCGACTCAGGCGGGCGTTTTCGACGCCGCGATCAGCCGTTATGAGGCATTTTTGCAGAGAAGGAGCGGATCGGGCGCGGCGAACTCAAGGATATACGTCGCAGTCTCCGTGTTCATCGGAGCGTGTGCGGTGATAATCTTCATTTAAGGGGCGGTCTTTTGGAAACTGAACTTATCTTCAAGGTCGCGGGGATCGGGATCCTCGTCGCCGTGGCATACGTCGTGCTGTCGAAGAGCGGCAGGGACGAGATGGCGATGCTTCTCTCGCTCTGCGGGATCGTGATGATACTGCTGATGATCGTCGGCAGGGTGTCCGAGCTGTTCTCGTATATCCGCGCTTCGTTCGGGCTGTGAGCTCCGTCGTTCCGGTCTGCGCCGCGGCGGCGCTGCTCGCGCTGCTGATCTCGTCGGTCAGACGCACCGAGCCCGGCGTCGGCGGCGCGATGTCGGCGGCGGTGACCGTCTGGCTGTCTTTTCTGATAGCCGCAGGAGCGGTTTATATGTACGGCGAATTCAGCGGACTGTCGGACGCCGGATTTTCGGAATACGCGCCGTACGTGTTCAAGTGCGCCGGCATCGGCTTTTTCTGCCAGACCGCGGCGGAGATCTGCGTCGATTCGGGCGAGCGCGCCGTCGGCTCGAAGATCATGACCGCGGGAAAGCTCGGGATGCTCGCCGTCTGTCTTCCGCTCGTCAAAGAGCTTTTGCAGACGGCTCTCGGATATATAAACGGACGGGTGTGAAAATGCAGGATCTGCAGGGATATATAATCGAAAACTATTTTTCCGACGTTCCGCTGTACGACGGCGGCTCCGTCGCCGCGGCGGTCGTGCCGCAGATAAAACAGAGCGTGATCCCGCTGATCGGCACGCTCGCGACGCTTCTGTGCCTGATAGTCGGCGCTGCGGTCATTAGATCTGCCGCCGCGGCGCTTTACGGCGAGGGAACGATGAGCGATATCTGCGTTTGTATCGCCTGCTCGCTTTCCGTGTACGGGATTATAAAGACCGCGTATACGGCGGTGAGAGATTCGTTTCTCGGCGTGTCCGCTCTGATGGACGCGATGACCGGCGCGATGTGCGTCAGCTACGGCCTGACCGGAAACGTCGTCGGCGGAAGCTCCGCCGTTTCGGTGATCTGGCTTTCACTGCAGATACTGCGGATCGTCTGCACGTCCGTGCTGCTGCCGCTGACGCTCGTCTGCTTCGGCGTCAGCCTGCTCGGCTGTTTCGGTTTCGACGCGGGCTTGTCGCGCGTGTGCCGCACGGTGAAGCGCGCCGCGGTGATACTCTGTACCGCGCTTGCGGCCACCGTCTGCTCTGTGCTCGCTTATCAGGCGGTGATCGGACGCGCGGCTGACAACGCTGCGCTGCGGACGGTGAGGTTCGCCTCGTCGTCGTTCGTCCCCGTGATCGGCAGCTCTTTGTCGGAATCGGCGGCGACCGTCTCCGCCGCGCTGTCCGCGGTGCGTACCTCCGCGGGACTCGGCGGCGTCGTATCGATACTCGCGCTTACCGCGCCGGCCGCCGCGGTCACGGTCGGCTCGAAGCTGTGTATGCGGCTCTCGTCTTTCCTCTGCTCCGTGCTCGGGGTCGACGCGCCGGGCGCGTTCTTCGACGACTGCGGACAGATACTGTCCGTACTGCTCGCGACGGATCTGACCGTCTGCGTGATCTTCACGGTCGCCTGCGCGCTTTTCTGCGTATGATACGTCAGCTTTTGTCCGGGCTCGCGGTCATGGCCGCGCTCTGCTCGTGCGTGCTCGCGGTATGTCCGGGCGACGGGATCAAAAAATATCTGCGCTTCTGCTGCTGTCTGTGCGCGCTGTCTTTCATCGTCTCGTTTCTGCCGCTTCAGACCGGGATACCGGACGTCATGCACGGGGCGCCGCAGGTCGCGGATCTGACCGCGGACGCGGTGAAGCTCGTTAAAGACGAGACCGCGGCGCGGATATGCGCCGCCGTGGCCGAGCTCGCGTACGAGCGGTACGGCGTGGAAGAGGACGACATAAAGGTCGAGATAGAATGCGAGGGCGAGGACGACGTGCGGATCGGCGCGGTGCGGATAGAGCTTTACGGGCTGAAATACGCGTTCGTCGTCACGGAGCTGAAGAACCGCGTCGCCGGGCTGCTCGGCGTCGGATGCGAGGTAAAGATCATCGAATGAAAAACGAAAAACTGTCAAAGCTGCTCGGCGGCGGCAAGCCGGTTTTCCTGCTGATCGCCGCGGCGCTGCTCGGCGTCGCGATGATGATCGCCGGCGGCAAAAAAACAGCGTCGTCGGACGAAATATCGGAATACGAACAGCAGCAGGCGAATAAAATAGAACAAACGGTAAAGGCGCTTTGCGGCGGCAAGGTATACGTCATAGTCACCGCTGAATACGGCAGGGAGACGCAGTACGCGAAAAACGTCTCGCAGGGATCGGAGCAGACGGTGCTCTCCTCCGGTCAGCCCGTGGTGGTGCGGACGGCTTCGCCCGTGATACGCGGGATATCCGTGATCTGCGAGAACGGCGACGATCCCGCGCTGTGCCGCAAAATAACCGCGGCGCTGTCGTGCGCGTACGGCGTGTCGAGCGCGAGGATCTACGTCGCCTCCGTCAGGCGCTGAATACATACAGAAAGGGTACCGCAATGAGGATTATAAGATCGGACGACAAAAAGGAAAGAAAGATCAGTCTTGAAAAGATCAGGGGATTTTTCAAAAAGCACGGCAAAAAGACCGCGGCGGCAGCCGCCGGCGTGCTGCTGATCGGCACGGCGGTGGTGCTGAATTTCATACTCCCGAAGACTCCGGCGGGCACGCCGGCGGATCAGGCGCAGGAGAAAAACGGTCAGACTTCGGCGTCGGGCGATTTCTTCGCCGAATCGGCACTTTACAGGACGAAAGCCCGCGACGAGGCGATGGAGGTGCTGCAGACCGTCGTCGATCTCGGCGGCAGCGAGGAGGCGTCGAAGCAGGCGCTCGCCGACATATCGCGCATCTCGTCGGATATCGAAAAAGAGGCGAACATCGAAACGCTGATCAAGGCGAAAGGCTTTGAGGACTGCATCGCGGTCATATCCGGGAAGAGCCTCAGCATCGTCGTCAAAAGCGATTCCCTGCTGCCGAACGAAGTCGCGCAGATAAAGGAGATCGCGTACAAAAGCGCCGACGTCCTGCCCGACGACGTCGTGATAACGCTGAAAAAGTGATATACACATTATACATGAGACGAAATAAGAATCATGTCAAAAATCCGAAGCCCGACCACCGGCTCCGGATTTTTTATCTGTTGTTTTATAGCAGGGGTAGACGCCCTCGACGACCCGTCGTTAAAAGCCCCAACAGATGTTGGGGGGATGGCGGGGGTTTGGGGGCGGTGCCGGGGTTCCCCGCCGCAAGAAGACGATATGTTTTGCTGTCGCAAAATTCGATACGTTTTGTTGACGCAAAACTCGAGATACGCGCCGTCCTGCGTCGCGTTCGATATGGCTTCGCCGAGATAGGCCGTAGGGGTCGGCGCCCACGACGACCCGTAGTAAAAAGCCCCAAATGACTTTTGGGGGGAGGCGGGGGTTTGGGGGCGGTGCCGGGGTTCCCCGCCGCGAACTGGAGAG
>JAFZRM010000158.1 GCA_017619885.1 Clostridia bacterium
CAGCTGACGGCAGTCAAATTTCACGTTCCGCCCACGGCGGAACATTTCACCCCGCGTAAGCGGCTGTAGGGGTCGGCGCCCTCGACGACCCGTCGTCAAAAGCCCCAACAACATTGGGGGGGAGGCGGGGGTTTGGGGGCGGTGCCGGGGTTCCCCGCCGCGAACTGGAGAGCGGCGGGGGTTCACGGAGAGGGGGGCGGGGAGTCCCCAAAAGCGCCGGCAGGCGCACCGAACGTCCCGCAGGGACACCTTAACCCGTCGCAAGACGAATTTCATCACCGCAGGTGATTTCATTGGCCAAGCCGATTTCATCCGACCGTCAGGGAGGATTTCATTCCCCGCCCCCCCTCTTTTCAGCTTATCTGCGACGCGATGAAATTCGCCGCCGTATTGATCAGGCGGACGTCGTCCGGCGCCGTTTTTCCGTCGTTGTCCGACAGCGAAGCGACCACTCCGATGACGTCTCCGTCGCAGACTATCGGCGCGGCGCACGAGACGTATCTGCTGCACCCGTCGACCGGGTACAGCTTCTCCCCGCCGTGCGTATATGCTGACCGGCTCTCGCACAGTTTCTCAAGCTGCGCCGTTATCGGTCTGTCGTTGTATTCGCGCTTCGGCACGCCGGACGACGCGACGACCGTGTCCCTGTCGCAGACGATGACAGACACGTCCGCCGCCTTATGCAGCGACTCCGCGCAGTCGGTCGCTATCCCGCCGATCTCGCCGACCGGCGAATACTTTTTGAAAATGACCTCTCCGTCTTTTTCCGTGAAGATCTCGAGCGGGTCGCCCTCTCTGATCCTCATCGTTTTCCTTATCTCTTTCGGTATCACCACACGCCCGAGCTCGTCGATGCGGCGGACTATCCCCGTTGCTCTCATAAAACGCTCCTTTTCGTTGTTTGTCTGTTATTATGTACCGTTTTATGAAAATATATGTGTTTTATCCGTTTTCCGGCGAAAAATCCCGTGTTTTTGAAATTTTTTTCCGATTTGCTCTTGAAATCAATCTTACAATGATGTAATATGAAATAAAATAATAAAAGGAATTTATGATCATGAAAAGTATTTTCAAAAGCATGACGGCGCTGACCGTCCTGATCTGCATGATATTCGCCGCGGCGGTACCGTGCGTATCGACGGACGACGGGATGGTGTATCCGACCGACCTTCTGTCGGATTCCGTGTCGATCGTGGATCTCGACGCCGAGATCGATCTCGGCACGCTGCGCAGCTACATCACTCCGCATTTTGCAAATCTGGAGGATGCGATCGACATATCAAGTTTCAGGATACCTGTCTCGCTGAAGGATCCTCTGTCTAACTTCTTCTGGCGCGACTGCCCCGAGGCGTTCCACGTGTACGGTCTCGGTTACTCGTCCAGCGGTACATATCTTACGAAAGTCAGGGTCTCCTACAACTACACGCAGGAAGAATACAACGAGAGGATCAGTCCGCTGAAAGCGGCCGCCGCCTCGATCGTAAACGATTTGGTCGGCAACGATTCGCTCGACGACGTGCAGAAAGCCCTTATCGTCCACGACAGGCTCTGCGAGGTCTGCGAATACGATTACAACTATACGAAAGACGGTAAAAACGCATACGGCGCGCTCGTCAACCGTACCGCCGTCTGCGACGGCTATGCGAGAGCGTACGAATATCTGCTCAACCTCTGCGGCGTCAAGTGCTACACCTGCATATCGGAATCGATGGTTCACGGCTGGAACCTCGTGCAGATCGACGGCATGTTCTATCACGTCGACGTCACCTGGGACGACATCTCCTGGGCGAGCGGGAAGCCCGGCGTGCTCGGCGCTATGGAGCACACGAACTTCCTGCGCTCGAACGAAGGTATTCACGCAACGGGCCATAACGCAACCGACTATTACACGCCCGCAAACGACAACAGGTTCGACAACGCTTTCTGGCAAAACTCGGAGACTCAGTTCTGCTATATTAACGGTGAAATATACTGGTTCGACAACACAAACGGACAGCTGAAAACGTACGGCGGCCAGGTGCTCGCCACCGTCTCCGACAAGTGGTACGCTTCGGCAACGTCGTACTATCAGGGCAACTTCGTAAGAATATGCGCGAAAGGCGACTCGATCTTCTATACGACTTCAAACAAGCTGTACGAATACGATACCTACTGGGGCAACGTCAACGAATGGTATGTGGACTTCGACCAGAAGGTCGGCGAAGCCTTTTACGGCATAGGCTATTATGATTACGTTCTCACGATGGAGATAAACACCGTCCCATACGGTTCCGCCGATAATCTGCGTCATATCACCATCGACTTCCCGCGCGAGCCTTCTTGGATCAGTGCGGAGATCTCGTCGAGCACCGGCATCGCGAGCACTCAGACCGTATACGCGACGATCGAAACGAACGGCGACATACTCGGATATTACTGGGGCACGAGTGAATACTATTACGAAAACGAACTGTTCGAAACACCGTTTGCAAACATCGAGATCCCGGTCGACACGCAGGGCACCTACTACTTCAACGCGGCGACGACCGACGGCGCGGTAACGGCGGCGAAGCAGATCACCTTCTGCCGGATCAAGCTCAACACGAACGGCGGAACGGTCTCCTGCGACAACATCCTTATCCCGAGCACCGATACGATAGAGCTTCCGACGCCGGATAAGGACGGCGCGTACTTTAACGGATGGGCGACGGATAGCGGTGCGGAGTACGGTCCTATGAGCGTGACCGTCAGCAATCCGCCGCTGTATTCCGAGTATTATGCGACGTGGATGAAAGCCATGCGCACGGTCGGCGGCAGAGTTACGACGGTCGGCGGCGCGGAAGCGACGGTCACAGTAATCCACGCCGACGGTACCGTCACGACGACGGCGGTGACGGGCGGCAGATACAGCTTTGAAACGGCGGTCGGCAAGGGAGCCACTGTCACGATATCCGCTCCCGGGCACGTCAGTCTGCGGTATAACATCGGCCCCAACGTGACGTACCTGCCGGATTCCGAGATGTTCCTTGCCGGTGACATCGACCTTGACGGAGCGATCACGAACAAGGACGTCATCGCGCTGTTCAAGTTCGTCTCATCCGGCAAAGGCGCAGCGTCTCCGGTAGTGGACATAGACAATGACGGCGAGGCGACGAACATGGACGTCGTCATGCTGTTCAAATTCGTATCCGGATCCGTCAAAACGCTTCCCGAGCTTGTGCGCGTTATAGGACGATAACGAAAAAAAGATCCCGCTGACCGGATCATCCGGCGGCGGGATCTTTCTTTTTCTTTTTAAGCTTCGGCAAAAGGAAAACGGCGAAAAGCATGACCGCGCAGCCCGCGGCGACGCCTGCCGAATCGAGCAGGACGTCCTGCCACATTCCCGCGCGTCCGGGCACGAAGAGCTGATGAAGCTCGTCGATCGCGGCGCAGAGCACGCCGGATGCGACCGGCAGGACGACGCCTGCGGCTCCTTCGAGCCGCCAGGCGTAAGCGTCGCCGCACAACAGCAGCCCGAGCAGGAAATATTCGGCGAAATGCGCCGTTTTTCTCACGGTTCGGTCGATCTTCTGCGCGTATCC
>JAFZRM010000159.1 GCA_017619885.1 Clostridia bacterium
CACGATGATTTTTTCCATTTTGCGCTCCTTCGGCGCGCCGGCCGGTATCAAAGCCGGCGGCGCGGCATAAAATATCCGTGAAAAGAGGTGAAACGTATGCAGATAAACAAAAAAAGCGTTGAGAAGCTCTGTTCGCTGCCTGACGATGCTCTCAAAGAAAAGATACGCGCGGCCGCCGTGGCGTGCGGCGCGGACGGCGACGCCGCCGTGTCGAAGCTGACGGATCTGCCGGCGCTGAAAAGGCGGCTCTCCTCCCTGTCCGACGCGCAGATAAAGGCGATCTGCCAGGCGGTGGGCGAGGATAAGCTGAACAAGATAAAGCGGTCGCTTGACGATGGATCAGACGGCTGATCTTTTGTCGGCTCTGCTCGCCGATCCGCAGAAGCTCTCCGCGGCGGCGGAAGCGGTGTCGTCGATACTGAACCCGCCCGCGAAGGACGTCGGCGCGGCGCAGACGGCGCCGGAGCTTCCCGCGAAACAGTCGGAGGCGGCGGAGCTGATACGCGCGCTGAAGCCGTTTTTATCGCCCGCGCGGCGCGAAAAAGCCGACCGCGCGCTGAGGCTGCTCACGCTCGTCGGGCTCGCCTCCCAATTTCAGGATATACGGTGATGATATGTACGCACAGCAATACAGACAGCCGCCGAAGGACTACGGCGGCACGGCGATAAGATCTCAGATAACGGAGCCCGAGCCCCTCCCGGAGCCGGCGGCGCCTCCGCCGCCCGAGCCCAAAAGGCAGGGCGACGAGCTTTTGCTCGCCGTCGTGATCATGACGGTACTGTCCGGCGGATGGGAGAAAAACGCGCTGGTGCTGATGGCGCTTTTCTTCATCCTTATCTGATCCGTTTACTTTTGTTCTTTCTGAAAACGACGAGCTTGCTGAAAAAGTAGTTGAGTACGACGGTTATGACCGACGCTATAAGTTTTACGACGTTTTTGTTGAAGCCGAGCGCCGTCACGAATACCGCGAGTATCGCCTCCTCTATGAGAAGCGACGCGATGCGCGCGCCGACGAACAGCAAAAGCTCCCGCACGACCGTGCCTTTGCTCTTGTCGTTCGAGCGGAAGACGAAGAATTTATTCGTTACGTAGGCGAACGCCACGGCGGCGACCCACGCGATGACGTTGACGACGAGCGTCCACCAGCCGACGTGCTCCGCCATTCCGGGCAGGTTCACGAGCGGATAGTAAACGAGATAGTTGACGAGCGTCGTCAAAATTCCGAAGACGATATACAGGACGATCTCTCTGTGCTTTTTTATGAAAGCGTTGCACTTTTTGCGGAAGATCAGATACAGAACGCCGAGGACGGCGAGCACGGCTGCGGCGACAATCAGCCACGTGCCGATCTTCACGCCGAACACGGCTTCGTTAAGAAATGCGCTCATTCACACCCCTCCGCAAACCTTTTAAGTAATTCCTCCGCGCCCTGCGCGTCGTACGTCGTCTCTATCGCCTGCCACAGCGCCTTTGCCGTGATGTTCTGCGGCAGACCGGCTATGCGGCACAGTTGTGCGCGTTTTTCCGCGCTGTTCTCCCCGCCTGAAAGGCCGAGCGAATATAGCCTGCCGCGGTCGAGCGTGCACCGTTTGATCTGTCCGCCGGCGTAAGGCAGAAACAGCTCGTATAGCGTTTTCGCGTCCGTGCCCTCGACGCCGAGGAAGCCCTCGGCCGACGGGGCGCTTTTGCGCTTTTCTTTTCCCTTCACCTGCGGGATGTACACGTTTATGATAGATTCGGGCGGCAGAAGCCCTCTCAGATGAGCGCGGATCATATTCCCCGCGCCGTCGCTGTCGGTGGCGACGATGACGCCGTCACGGCAGACTTTTTTTATATATTCCCTTTTTTCCGGGTCGTTGAAAAGCCCGAACCCCTCGGTCGTTATGATCAGGGTGTCGAGCAGTGAGTCGAGTTTTATCCTGTCGTATCTGCCCTCAACGATGACGGGCAGCGAGAGTCTGAGTTTCATATACTGCACACGAGTTGTATAAGCGTGCCCCAGGCGTCCGACGACGAGGTCTTCAGCTTTTTATCGGCCTCCGAGCAGGCGTCGAGGAACCTTTGCACGCGTTTTTCCGGCACTTCCGAAACGGAACGGAAAGCCAGCTTGACGACGTATTCGTTCAGTCCTAACTGTTTTGCCGCGCTCTGATAGTTCATACCGTTCTTCTGCGCCAGTTTTATCCGGTATAATTTCTCCGCCTCGGAGATCATCGTGCCGAGGATGACCTGCGGCTTCTCCGCGCGGCTCTTGGCGTCGCGCACGTACGCGAGAAGCGCTGACGGGTCGCGGCTCCTGATGTTGTCGGAGATGAAGAACGCGGAGAATTCGAGCTTCTGCGCGACGAGCTCGTCGATATCGGCGCGGCCGACCGAGCCCGCTCCCTTTTCCGCCGCGTAGGCGCAGAGCTTCTCTATCGACGAGGACAGCTCGGTCATGCCCGTCCCGGCACGGCCTATCAGATATCTCGCGTCGTCCTCGGATATTTCGAGCTTTTCCGCCTCGAAATGGCGGCGCACCCAGCCGAGCACGCGCTCGGGCGGCAGTTTTTCAAAACCGAGCGTCCTCAGCTCCGGCCTCTGCAGCGCGGCGCGGCCGTCTTTTCCCAACGGGTCGAATTCGTCCTCGGTCGCGTAGATCATCAGATACAGATACGGGAAATCCTTGACCGTGTCGACCGTATCCTCGATCTTTTTCTTATATCTCTGCTGCGGCAGCGGGAATCCGGAATTATACCAGACGATCATGCGCGAATCGGAAAACTGCGGCAGCGTGTACGCGATCTCGAGCACTTTATCCGCCTGATCGGGACCGGACACGACGGCGTAATTGAGGTCGGCGACGTCGTCCGGCACGACGGTCTTCCGCAGGTCGGACAAAAAACGGCGCTTCAAAAACTCCTCGCCCCCGTACAGGAAATAAATCCCCGGCACGGGCTGCGAAAGCAGCTGTTTGCTCAGTTTTACGATGTCCTGTTTCTCCATATCACGCGCTCAGACGTTGAGACTGAGGTATCCTTCCTTTATCCAGCCGAGCTTTCTCATCGCCTCGGAGCAGCCGAGCGAGATCAGCGCGGGCAGTATGAAATACATTGCGACGATCTTGATCAGCACGAGCCAGATCTGCTCGCCCGCCTCGGTCATCGTCATGAAGCTCTGTATCGGGCCGACGAGGCCGGACGTGCCCATGCCGGAGCCGACGGCGTTGCCGGTCATCTTCACGAGCATCGTGGAGATCGGGCCGAGGATCGCGGACGAGATTATCGCCGGCAGCCAGATCACCGGGTGCCGCACTATATTCGGCATCTGAAGCATACTCGTGCCGATGCCCTGCGAGACGAGCCCGCCGAATCTGTTTTCGCGGAAGCTGATCACGGCGAAGCCGATCATGTTCGCGCAGCAGCCGACCGTCGCGGCGCCGGCGGCAAGCCCGGTCAGACCGAGCGAAACGCCGATCGCGGCGGAGCTTATCGGCAGCGTGAGGAACATGCCCATCAGCACCGCTATGACGATGCCCATTACGAACGGCTGCTGTTCGGTCGCCCAGTTGATTATTCCGCCGAGCCACGTCATGAACTGCGAGACGGGCGGGCCGACGAGCAGGCCTATAGCCGAGCCGGCGGCGATCGAGACGAGCGGC
>JAFZRM010000160.1 GCA_017619885.1 Clostridia bacterium
CGGCGGCAGATAGCCGTGATGTCAGACGGCTCCGTCACCGTCTGCGCGTCGAGCTGATACAGCGTGTCGGTCAGATGCTGCACCGCCCCGTCCTTACACAGCCCCTCTATGAAATACAACGCGAAAGCGCGCCCGGCGACGCTCACGCCGCGCCTTATCACGTCCGAATTGCGCTCCGCTCCGCACAGCGCGTCGAGCTTCGCGGTGCTTTTTCTTATATCTGCGTCCGTAAGATCACCCCCGCCGGATTATTGACTGCCTGCCGGCTTTTTATCATTTTTTGATAAAAAACACGCAAATCACGGTAAATTCCAAAAAATTTACAATACGGGATTGAAACGGTGCGCGCGCGATGTTATATTAACATTATAAAACTTAAGAAGAGGTGACTCACATGCTTGAAAGGATCAAACAGATAATTGCCGAAGAACTCCACATCGACGCTTCCGATATCAAAGACGACGCCGACGTCATCGAGGATCTCGGCGCGGACTCCCTGTCCGTCGTCACGATCATAATGAACGCCGAGGACGAATTCGGTATAAGCATACCCGACGAGGCGGTCGCGGATCTGCGCACTCCGCTCGCTATGGCGGCGTTTGCCGAAGGACTGAAAAAATGATCACAAAGACGTCATCCTCCGCACGGGGGATGACGCGAATTTGATATTATGGCGGAAAATAAATACAAAACTCTGCTTAAAAACTCATCGATACTCGGAATAGGCGAGGTGCTTTCCAAGCTGCTCGTCTTTATTCTGCTGCCGCTTTATTCGAGCGTTCTGACGACGGGCGAATACGGTATCGCGACGCTCGTCGCCGATTCGTCGAACCTGCTGTTCCCGATCGTGACGTTCGGCGTGTCGCAGGCGGTGTTCCGCTACTCTTACGGCAGGAAGAAGGACCGCCCCGCGGTGTTCACCGCAGGGCTCGAGATGCTTTTCGCCGGAATGGCGGTATTCGTCATCTGCTCGCCGCTGATAAAGATGATCCCGCGCATATCGGATTACGTGCTGCTGCTCGGCATGTACGTGTTCATGTTCGCGCTCAACACCCTCTGCGGCAGCTTCCTGCGCGGCATGAACGCGGTCAAGCCCTTCGCGATAAAGGGCATAATCTGCACCGCGGCGAACCTTCTGTTCAACATCCTGTTCTTACTCGTGTTCAAGCTCGGCGTGACCGGATATCTGCTCGCCAACATCTGCGGCGACTTCGTCGCGGTGCTGTACATGGTATGGGGCGGCGATCTGCTCGACTACATCGAGCCGCGGCAGGTGACGAAGAAGATCTTTATCGAGATGCTCCGCTTCTCCGTTCCGCTGATACCGACGACGATCTGCTGGTGGATAGTCAACATGTCCGACAGATACATGATCACGTACATGGTAAACGAGAGCGCCAACGGCGTATACGCCGCCGCTTATAAGATACCGAACATCATGATAACCGTGACCGGCATCTTCATAAACGTCTGGCAGATGTCTCTCGTCAACGAGGAGAACAAGGGCGAGAAATGGGGCGAATTCTTCACGCGGATATTCGACGGCTTCAAATCCGTCATGTTCGTCGTCGGCACGATAATAATCCTGTGCTGCAGGCTCGCGGCGAGGATACTTTTACGCAACGATTTCTACGAGGCGTGGCAGTACATGCCATACCTGACCGTCGCGTGTATATTCGAAGGCATCACGTCGTTTATCGCCGTGATCTATATAGTCAAGAAAAAGAGCGTCAACTCGCTGATCTGCGCGCTTTCGGGCGCCGCGGTCAACCTGATCCTCAACCTCATACTGATCAACGCGATAGACGCGATGGGCGCGGCGATCGCCACGATGCTGAGCTACATGGCCGTGTATTTCGTGACGACGTACCGTTCCCGCGCGCTCGTCAACTATAAAGTCAACCTGCCCGTCACCGCGGCGAACACGGCTCTTCTGCTCGTTCAGGGCATCCTGACCGTCTCCGAGGTGAAGCTCGACATACTGTTCTCCGCTATCATAGCGGCGGCGGTGCTCGTGATAAACGGGCGGCAGGTCTATACCACCGTGCGCGAGATACTGAAAGGGCGCCGCAGGGCGCCGGCCGAGGTGTCCGACGGCGGCGAAGAAGGAAAGGAGCTTACAAATGAGCAGGATAGCGGCGATAATGTATGATTTCGACAAGACTCTGTCTCCGAAGGATATGCAGGACTACGCCTTTTCGCCCGAGATCGGCATGCCCGCCGAGGAATTCTGGCGCCGCTGCAACGATCTGATGCACGAAAACAACATGGACTCGATTCTCGCGTACATGTATTATATGGTAAAGATGGCGAAGGAAAAGGGCATCAAGCTGACGCGGCAGATGTTCCGCGCCTCCGGCAAAAACGTCCGCCTGTTTCCGGGCGTGACGGAGTGGTTCTCCCGTATGAACGAATACGGCAGAAGCAAAGGTCTGACCGTCGAGCATTACGTGATCTCCTCCGGTATAAGGGAGATAATCGAGGGCACGGAGATCGCGCACGAGTTCCGCCGCATCTACGCCGCGGAGTTCTATTACGACAATAACGGCGAGGCGGTCTGGCCGGCGATGGCGGTCAACTACACCTCGAAAACGCAGTTCATCTACCGCATAAACAAGGAAGTGCTCGACGTCACCGACGCGCGCCGTCTCAACGAATCGACGCCGGAGGAACAGAAGCGCATACCGTTCACGAACATGATCTACATCGGCGACGGGCTGACGGACGTCCCCTGCATGAAGCTCGTGAAGACGAGCGGCGGGCACAGCGTCGCGGTCTACCAGAAGGAAGGCGGAGAGGCCGACCGCCTGATAATCCAGGGCAGGGCCGGCCACATAGCGCCGACCGACTACCGTGAGGGCAGCCGCCTCGACACGACGATAAAAGCGATACTCGACGTCATCGCCGCCAACAGCGCGACGACCGAGGCGTACATAGAAGATCTGCAGTCCGCAAAGCTCCGCGAATACGCGGAAAAGTGAGGTGCGAAATGTATAAGTACAAATCCACGACCGTTTCCATAATAGCGACGTTCATCTTCGCCGCCGTGACGGCAGCGGCGTGCATATTCCTGCCGGCGATAATCAATTATTATCTGCGCGACACTCAGGACGCCGGCGGTATACGCATAGCTTTATATATCTGCATGTACGGCAGCGCGGTGTCGGCGGGCGTGATCTCGTATCTGTTGCTGCGCATCCTGTTCAACGTCAGGAAAAGCGTGGTGTTCGTCGGCGAAAACGTCAGATACGCGGGGCTGATAAGCCTTTGCTGTTTCGCCGTATGCGTGTTTTTCTTCGCGCTCGGATTTTTCATACCGTTTTCGTTCTTCGTTTCGTTCGCCGCGGGCTTCATCGGGCTGATCGTCCGCCTCGTCAGGAACCTGCTCAAAGAGGCGACGAAGATCAAAGAGGAAAACGATCTCACTATATGAGGTGCCCAAATGATAATCGTAAACGTTGACGTTATGCTCGCGAAAAGAAAGATGTCCTCGGGCGAGCTCGCCCAGAGGATCGGCATAACGCAGGCAAATCTTTCGATACTTAAAACGAACAAGGCGAGGGCGATCCGCTTCTCGACGCTCGAGGCGATCTGCAGGGAGCTGCAGTGTCAGCCCGGCGACATACTCGAATACTGCGAGGACGAGGACAGCCCCCTCAGAAAAAGGCAGGACGTCAAATGAAAAAGATAATTTCGCTGATCCTCTGCGCGCTTTTCATCGCGGCGCTGTGCGTTTCCGCGGCGGCCGACACGAGCTACGACCGGCTGCTGCTGAACGACAAGAAAGTGAACGGAAACAACGTCATGGGCTCTTACGTGACGATAAACGAGGGAGATCATCTGTACCTGCTCGGCTGGGCGGTCAACAAACAGAGCATAAGCAGGCTCAAAGAGGCGTTTTACACGCTTGACGGCAAGGAATGCGAGTGCGCGGACAACTACCGCGACAGGACCGACGTCGCAAAAGCGCTCGGGCTCGATCAGGAGCTCGGCGTACACGCCGGCATCGGCAAGGACGACGACGCGTGCGAGCTGATCGGAATAGACAAGCTCAAGCCCGGCGAATACGACATAGTCATCAAGGCGAGATACGAGGACGGCTCGGTCGAGGATCTTGTCGGCGCGTCGTTCACGTTGAACGTCGTCGGGGCTGCGGCCGTCGATGAAAACGAATTCAGTGTGAATGATACGAGGTTGGCGAACATGAAGCTTATCGCATACAAAGACGGCTGCAGCTACGCGTTTTACGGGCTCGCCAAATTCGAGCTCGACAAACCTTACAAACACGGCGACGCCCCGGATTACGCCGTATTCACCAAATACTACAATTTCGAGCTCTCGGAGCTTCAGAAGAACACCGACAGCTTATACGACGAGGCGACCGGGATAACGCTTTTCGGCAGCGGCAGCAAGAATCTGACGGACGAGGCGGTCAGCAAATACGCGGCGAGATTCGCGTTGTACGAGGACGCCGTCTACGGTTCACAGCAGCGCGACTATTCCGAATTCGCGGGGACAAGACCGGACAAATACAAGGCCGCGCCGTATGAAGACAGGCTAGTCTGCGTGGCATATTCTACGTGGATGTACAAGAACTCGCGTTTCAACAACTGCTGGGAGCATCCGCTCATAGGCGATTATACGACGCTCGACTGCCCGTGGTCGGTCAAGGCGCACGCGGAGCTGCTTTACGACGCGAACGTCGATTTCGTGCTCGTCGACTGGTCGAACAACGTCGATTACGACTTCTACAGCAAGAAGGATTACAGAGGCGGCAGGGCGAGAAACGACTTCGAGACGATAGAGATGGGCACGACCCAGCTTTTCGAGGGCTGGTCGCAGCTTGAGAACACGCCGAAGATCGCCGTCTTCATCGGCTGTCCCGGCGACGGCGACGCGATAAAGGACGGCAGACTGCAGCTGAAAGCCGATCAGGTATACCGCGAGTACATAGAAAACGAAAAGTACAAGGATCTGTATCAGACTTATCTCGGCAAGCCTCTGCTCGTCGTGTATCTCGGCACGCCGGCGCTTGCGCAGTCGAGACTTGAAAAGCTGTGGAACGACGACCGCTTCACGGTGAGGTTTCTGACCGGTTACATCGGTCAGCAGAGCATGTTCAACAAGAAGACGCGCGCCGCGACTCAGCCGATCTGGAGCTGGGAGGAGCGCGAACAGCAGTGCTACGCCGTAAACGGCGACGTCGTGGAGTGCATGACCGTGCAGTCCGCGTGGAGATCGCAGAGCAAAGAGGGACAGGACGGATACATCCCGTCGTCCGGCAGAGAGAACGGCGACACGCTGCTCAAAATGTGGGCGAGGGCGATAGAGTTCGGGCCGCAGATAGTTCTCTGCCCCACCTGGAACGAGTATTCAAAGGGCGAACAGCCCACGCCGGAGATAAACAAAGACCTTGAACCGTCTAAGGAATCCGGAACGTTTTACTATGATATCATGAAAGAACAGATAAAGATATTCAAAAACCTCAACACGGAACATACTGTCCCCGCCGACGAAACTACGGGCACCGACGCCGTCACCGATCCCGTGACTGAAGCGCCGGACACGGCCGCGAATACCGAGCCCGACGAGACGGCGAAGGAGCCGGAGCCCGAGGAAAAACAGAGCAATCTCAAACCGTTCCTTTATACCGCCGCCGCGGTCGTGCTCGCCGCGGTCATCGCCGTCGGCACGTTCATTTTCCACAGGAAAAAGAGCGAGAAGCAGATGAAAAAGCATAAATAAAGCGTACAAAACAGACTGAGGCTCTCAGTCTGTTTTTGTTTGTCCCGCGTCTGCGTCAAAAAAAGTCGGCAAAAGTATAATTTTGTACGCTCGCGGCGGCAAAAACACCTTGACTGACGAATTAAAATGTAATATTATATATAACAGGAAATATCGCAAGGGGGAAATCCGAAATGTATATCAAGAACAGCAAGATCGAATTCAAAGGCAAAGAAAGCAAAGATCCGTTCTCGTTCCGTTTCTACGACAAGAACAGGGTCATAAACGGCAGGACCATGGGCGAGCACCTGAAGTTCGCCGTGAGCTGGTGGCACACCGTGAACGCCTCCGGCACCGATATGTTCGGCGGCGACACGATGAGCAAGACTTTCGGTCTGTCCGGCATGGATATGTACAGGGCGAAAGCCGATTTCGCCTTCGAGCTGATGCGGAAGCTCGGCATAGACTATTACTGCTTCCATGACGTGGACGTCGCGCCGGAGGGAGAGACGCTTGCCGAAAGCGTGAAAAATCTTGAAATAATGACCGATTATCTGCTTTCAAAGCAGAAAGAAACGGGTATAAGACCGCTGTGGGTCACCGCCAATATGTTCGGCGACAAAAAGTTCATGGCGGGCGCGGCGAGCAGCCCCGACGCCGACGTTTTCGCCGTAGCGGCGGGCAAGGTAAAGGCTGGAATAGATGCCGCCGTTAAGCTCGGCGCCAAGGGGTACGTTTTCTGGGGCGGACGAGAGGGCTACGACACGCTGCTGAACACCGATATGGCGCTGGAGCTTGACAACCTCGGCAGATTCATGCGCATGGCGCGCGATTACGGCAGATCGCACGGCTTCGACGGCGATTTCTACATAGAACCGAAGCCGAAGGAGCCGACGAAGCACCAGTACGATTTCGACGCGGCGACGTGCGCGAATTTCCTGCGCGCAAACGGGCTTGAAAAAGATTTCAGGCTGAATATCGAGGCGAATCACGCCACGCTCGCGGGCCACACGTTCAACCACGAGCTGCGCGTCGCGGCGGTCAACGGCATGTTCGGAAGCATCGACGCCAACCAGGGCGACACGCTCCTCGGCTGGGACACCGACCAGTTCCCGACGAACGTCTACGAAACTACGCTCGCGATGTACGAGGTGATAAAGGCAGGCGGATTTACGAACGGCGGACTCAACTTCGACGCGAAGGCGCGCCGTCAGTCGAACACGCTTGAGGATACGGTGCTGTCGTACATCGCCGGCATGGACGCGTTCGCGCTCGGGCTGATCAAGGCGTATCAGATAATCGAGGACGGCAGGATAGATGCGTTTATCAAAGAGCGTTACGCCTCTTATGAAAGCGGCGTCGGTCTGCGTATCGTTGAAGGAAAAGAAACGCTCGAATCGCTCGCCGCCTACGCCGCGGATCTGAAAGACGTCAAAGTTCAGAGCGGCAGGCAGGAGTACCTCGAGACCGTGATGAACGATATTCTGTTCTCGGGCAAAGTGTAAAATGAAAAAACGGATTTTGATGCGGGCGCTTCCGTGCCTGCTCGGGGCTGTCATGATGATCAGTGTTTCATGCAAAAACGAAAACGACGCCGACACGACCGCGGCGGAAGTCACCGATACGCCGGCCGTCACGGACGCGGAGGAACCGCTGCCGCAGGTCGAACCGACCTTCAGCCGTGATCTGCTGACGTTTTCGCCGGCGTCGCCGGAAGGCCGGGTGCTGACGGAAAAAGGCGCCTCGCCGCAGATACTTATAACAAATTACAACGAGGTCGCAACTGACGCGCTCGGGCGGAGCCTTCCGACGTCGGAGACGGCTGGGCTGCCGAAAGAGGGCAAATACGTCGGGCTGTTTTATCTGATCTGGACGACCGGTGCGACCTGCGACGTCGACAACGCGAAAGCGTTAGCGTCAAATCCGTCAAATCCCGATTTCGGTCCGCGCTGGGGCTTCTGCTGGTGGTCGGAGCCGGAGACGGGATATCACCGCGCCGACGACGTGTGGCAGATAAAGCGGGATATGTATTATTTCGCGATGGCGGGCGTCGATTTTATCTACATCGACTTCACCAACGGCTATCTGTACGAGGACACTTTCAGGATACTTCTCGACACGTGCGTGGAAATGCGCGCCGAGGGGCAGATGACGCCTTATATCGTCCCGTGGGGCTTCGGCACCTCGATCAACGGAAAAGGCGACATAGGGAAGGTCTACAAACTTTTCATGACGGATGAAAAGTACACCGACCTCTGGTTTTACTGGGAGGGCAGGCCGCTCGCGATGATAAAACCGACCGACGACGGAAAATTTCCGATACTCGACGACGAATACTACAAAGACAAGCTCACCTTCCGCAAATCCTGGGTAAGCCCCGACGCTTACAGCGAGATGTACTGGGAGGACAACCGCATAGTAAACTTCGGTTACGGCTACGGCTGGGTCGAGGATAAGAAGACCGCGGAATGCACCGGCATAGGCTGCGCGGGCTTTGCGAATTTCGGATCGGGCAGGAGCGGTTCGCGCTCGGCGAAAAACTATCTCAACGCGTTCCTGGAGACGGACACGATGGGAAAAGGCACGGTGTTTGAAAACGCTTTCAAACAGCTGATGAAGAAAAATCCCGAATGTCAGGTGCTTCTCATCTCCCGCTGGAACGAATGGGTCGCGCAGAATTTCACTCATCCGGCGGACAAAGGCACCGACACGGGCTTCGTTGACCAGTTCAACCCGGAATTCTCCCGCGATATAGAGCCGATGAAGGGCGGCTTCACCGACAATTATTTCTATCAGATGTGCTCGATAATCCGCCGCTTCAAAGGCGTTCTGCCCGCCGACGGCGCGTCGGGCGGCAAAACGATGGACGAGACCGACCCCGCCGTTTTTGAAGAATGGGAGAGCGTTTATCCGGTATACACGGATTTCCGCGGCGACACAATGCACAGAGATCACGCCGACACGACCGGCAAAATACGGTACGTCAACGACACCGGCAGAAACGATATAGTCGAGTCGCGAGTCACCGCCGACAGATCGAACGTGTATTTTTACGTCCGCACCGCCGACGGCATAACGCCGTATAAGGATTCGCAAAACTGGATGCTTTTGTTCATCGACGCGGATAACGACAAGTCGACCGGCTGGGAAGGTTACGATTACCTTATAAATTACGAGGTCGTCTCCGACACGGTCACGACGCTGTGCGCGTATAAGGACGGAGTTTGGCAGGAGACGGGAAACGTATCTTACGCCGTAAAAGGCGACCGTATGACGGTGACGGTCCCCCGTTCTCTTCTCGGTCTGACCGGCGACGCGGTGGATATCAATTTCCACTGGCTTGACAACGTGACCGACGTTTACGACCTCGGATCGTGGTTCACCACCGGCGACAGCGCGCCGGAGCGCCGCAACGACTACGCCGCGCGCCTTGATATCCCG
>JAFZRM010000161.1 GCA_017619885.1 Clostridia bacterium
ACGCGGAGCAGGAGCGCATATTCGGCGATCAGATGCGCGAGATAGAGCGCGTGATCCTGCTTACCACGCTCGACTCTCTGTGGATGGATCATCTGGACGCCATGGACGACGTGCGCGACGGCATAGGGCTTCAGTCCTACGCGCAGAGGAACCCCGTGACGGAATTCAAGATCGCCGCGTCGGACGCTTTCGACGAGATGATCGAGGATATCCGCGAGAACACCGTGCGCCGCATCCTCTCGGTCCGTCCGAGGATGCAGATCAAACGCACCGAGGAGCGCGAGATGACGGCGGGCGCACCGGACAGGACGGTTAAGAAGAAACCAATCGTGAAGAAAGCGAAGGTAGGTCCTAACGATCCGTGTCCCTGCGGATCCGGACAGAAATACAAGAAATGCTGCGGGAGACCGGGCGCCGGAAACAACTGATATGGGTTTCGGGATAATATTCATAGGATACATTTTTACGGTTTTCGACATGGGCTTCATAGTAAATGAAGCCCTTCTCGTGTTTGTATGCAAACTCCTGTGCTTCGCCGGATATCTGACGCTGTCGTTCGGTATAAAAAAGTATTCCATGTATTCGCGCTATGCGAAATACTCGCTTTTCGGCTCGGTCATCAGCACCGCGGCGATGCTCGGCGAATGCGTCGTGCAGGGACTTTGGGCGTTCGGCGCGATGGATCAGGCGGTGATGGTGCAGATCAGAACGTATCTGTTCCCCCTTATCGCCGTGCTCTACGCCGCGACGCACGTGACGCTGTTTTACGCGATTTACGACACCGGCAGAGAGACGGGCTGCGAGCGCGTCAAGAAATGCGGAGTGCGGTCCGTCGCCGCGACAGGCGCGTTCTGCATAATAAATATCGCCGCCTCCCTTCCCCTCTCGCTCGGCGACGCGTTCTACGTCATAAGATACGCGTTCTTCCTCGTCGTGACGGCGATCAACGCTCACACGGTATACACGGCGTACAGATATATATGCCTCGATACCGAGCTTGAAGCCGAGCGCGCGGAGGCGCTTAAAGAAAGGACTATCGGCAAAGGAAGCAAATAAATGGCACCGGACGGAATCCTTCTAATAAACAAGCCGCAGGGCATAACGTCGCACGACGCGGTGTACCGCCTGCGGCGCCTTTTGCGTACTCAGAAGATCGGTCACACCGGCACTCTCGACCCGGACGCCACCGGTCTCCTCGTCGTCCTCGCCGGCCGCGCGAGCAAAGCCGCGGAATACGTGACCGCAAATGAAAAGACTTACCGCTGTACTTTCATCCTCGGCATAACGACCGACACACAGGACGTGACAGGCGCCGTCACGGCGCGATGCGAAAAGATACCGGGAGAAGACGATGTGTTGTACGCCGTCTCGTCGTTTACAGGGGAGTACGCGCAGATCCCGCCGATGTATTCGGCGCTGAAGCGCGGCGGGCGCAAGCTCGTAGACCTTGCGCGCCGCGGCGTGGAAATAGAGCGCGAGCCGCGTACGGTCTGTATCCGCTCAGTCGCCGCTGAAAAGATCGGCGATGCCGAGTATTCGATGACGGTGACCTGTTCAAAAGGCACGTACGTGCGCACGCTCTGCGACGATATCGGGAAAAAGCTCGGCTGCGGCGCCGCGATGTCTTCGCTTTGCCGTCTGCGCTCGGGCGAATATTCGCTCGACAACGCGCTGACGCTGAAACAGTGTGAGGAGCTGACGTACGAGGAGTTGTGCGAGCGGCTGATCCCGACGGAATCGCTGTTTTACGGTCTGCCCGTACTGCGCCTGCCCGAGTTTTATCTGCGGCTGTGCAAGAACGGCTGCGAGATATACCAGAAAAAGATAGGCACCGACTTCAAAGCCGGAGAATGCGTCCGTCTGTACGACGGCGACGGCTTCTTCGCGTTAGGAGAGGTCGGAGAATACGACGGCGGATCTGCCGTCAAAAGCGTCAAGGTCTTCAGATTATGAACGTTATAAAATCACTGTTCCGCACGATCGGAGAGTACAAAGCTCTGCTGTCGACGCGGCAGGAAATGATCAGATATGAAAAAGCGCGTCCTCTTCTTGCAACGGGTCTTTCCGACGGCGGCAGATACGCGCTTTACGCCTGTTTGTGCGAGGACGCCGCGAAGCCGTCCGGCAAGCCGGCGCTTATAATCTCCGGCGACGAGAAAGAGGCGATGAAAATCTACGCCGCGCTGTCCGAGCTCGGTCTGCGCTGCGCGTCTTATCCCGAACGCGATTTCTCGTTCCGCAACATCGCCGGCTCGCACGAATACGAGCAGGAACGCATCGGCGTGCTCGCGTCGGTGCTCGAAAACTCGGTAGACTGCGTCATCGCCACGCCGTCCGCCGCGCTGCAGTACACGATACCGCCGAAGCGGCTCGGCGCGCTGAAGCGCAGATACGGGATCGACGACACGCTCGACACCGAGGAATTCTCCTCCCTGCTCACCGACTGCGGCTATACCCGCGTCACGTCGGTCGACGGTCCCGGTCAGTTCTGCATCCGCGGCGGCATAATCGACGTGTTCACGCCGGGCTCGCCGGAGCCGTTCCGCGCGGAGCTTTACGGCGACGTGATCGACAGTCTCGGCGTTTTCGATATTATCAGCCAGCGCCGCACGGAGAACGTTCCGTTCTTTTCCGTGTACCCGGTGCGCGAGGTGCTCGCCGTAAAAGAGGCTCGCGACGCCGTCCGCTCGGCTGTCCGCGCACAGCTTAAGAAAACAGAC
Source organism: Clostridia bacterium (assembly GCA_017619885.1). Taxonomy (GTDB): domain Bacteria; phylum Bacillota; class Clostridia; order Oscillospirales; family CAG-272; genus UBA1248. The sequence continues at coordinate 2,721 of JAFZRM010000161.1, forward strand.
CGCGAAGAGACGGTGAAGCTGCTCAAAAGCGAGCTCGAGTCGCTCGACAACACCGCCGTGCCCGATTTTTCCGACAAATACGTTTCGCTCATATACCCCGAGAAGAGTACGCTTCTCGATTATTTCAACGGCGCGCTGACGATCTGCGACTCCCCGAACGACGTCGCGGACAGGATAAAGGGCTCGGAGAAGGCCGACGAGCTTTCCGCGTCGCTTATGATCGAGAACGGCGAGATCGCCGGGAAATACGCCGATTACCGCGCACCGGAAGCGGCTTTCTACGCGTTCACGGACGGGCAGGCGAGCGTTTTCGCGGACAATTTCACCTCCGCCGGACGCAGATACGGTGGCGTTTTCCAGTTCCGAACGTCGTCGCCGCTTTCGTATAACGACAGCTTCGATCTGCTTCACGACGATCTTCTCCGCTTCACCGACGGCAAATGGGCGGTCGTGCTTCTGTGCGAGAACGAGGCCGTCGCGCGCTCCTATTCCGACACGCTGTACGAACTCGGCATGATCGCGCCGTACGTCCCCGCGGACAGGGCGCCGGACACGGGATCGCTTTACGGAAAAGTCCATATCGTTTATCCCGGCGGCGCCGCGGGCTTCGTGTCCGAGCAGTCGCGCTTCGCCGTGATATCGCTCTGCCGCGACCGCAGTCTGTACGGGCGCGCGATGGTCAAAAAGCGCACGGCGAGAAAGAAGCAGATCTCGGCAAAGGAGCGGATACTCTCGTACGCCGATCTGCAGCCGGGCGACTACGTCGTTCACGACACGTACGGCATAGGCATTTTCACCGGGATAAAGACGCTCGACGGCTACGACGGCTGCCGGCGCGATTTCCTTCATATAAAATACGCCGAAAACGGCGTCCTGTACGTTCCTTGCGACAGGCTCGATTCGCTGTCGAAGTTCATCGGCGCGGGCGCCGAGGAAGGCACGGTCAAGCTCAACCGCATGGGCTCCGCCGACTGGGCGAAGACGAAGGCGAAGGCGAAAGCCGCGGCGAAGGAGATGGCGGCGGAGCTGATAGCGCTTTACGCTCGCCGTCTGCGGCTGCCGGGCATCGCGTTCAGCGAGGACGACGATCTGCAGGCGCAGTTCGAAACCGCGTTCGAATACGAGGAGACGGAAGGGCAGATCACCGCTTCATCGGAGATAAAGCACGACATGATGGCGCCGCATCCGATGGACAGACTTTTGTGCGGCGACGTCGGCTTCGGGAAGACCGAGGTCGCGCTGCGCGCCGCGTTCAAGGTGGCGGCGGACGGATATCAGGTCGCAGTCCTCGTGCCGACGACGATCCTCGCGCTGCAGCACTTCCAGACGATAACATCGCGCATGCGCGGATTCGCCGTGTCGGTCGACATGCTCTCGCGCTTCCGCACGGGCAAGCAACAGGCAGAGACGCTGCGCAGGCTGAAACGCGGCGATATAGACATAATCGTCGGAACGCACCGGCTGCTGTCCGACGACGTGGAATTCAAAAAGCTCGGCCTTATAATAGTCGACGAGGAGCAGCGCTTCGGCGTCGCTCACAAGGAAAAACTGAAAAAGCTTTCGGGCAATTCCGACGTGCTGACGCTGACGGCGACGCCGATCCCGCGGACGCTTAACATGGCGGTCTCGGGTATACGCGACATGAGCATACTCGACGAGGCGCCGATCGACCGCCTGCCGCCGCAGACTTACGTGCTCGAATACGACGAGGCGATTATTTCCGAGGCGATAAAAAAAGAACTCCGCCGCGGCGGTCAGGTGTTTTACCTGTACAACAACACCGAGACGATAGAAAACTGCGCCGCGCGCGTGCGCCGGATGTGCCCCGACGCGTCGGTCGTCGCCGCACACGGGAAGATGGACAAGGAAGAACTGTCCGACATCTGGCGCGACGTGCTCGACGGCGTCATCGACGTGCTCGTCTGCACGACGATAATCGAGACCGGCGTCGACGTGCCGAACGCGAACACGCTGATAATCGAAGATTCGGACAGGCTCGGGTTGTCTCAGCTGCACCAGATCAGAGGCAGGATCGGCAGGAGCAACCGCCGCTCATACGCGTATTTCACGTATAAACCGTATAAAGCGCTGACAGAGATCGCGAAAAAGCGGCTCGAGGCGGTGAGGGAATATACGGAATTCGGCTCCGGATTCAAGATCGCGCTGCGCGACCTTGAGATACGCGGCGCCGGCGATATACTCGGCGCGGAACAGCACGGACATATCGACTCCGTCGGTTACGATATGTATATAAAACTGCTGAACGAAGCCGTGCTCGAGGAGAAGGGACAGACAGTGGAGCCGCCGAAGGAATGCACGGTGAACGTGCAGTTCTCCGCGTATATTCCGAAAAGCTATATCGCAAGCGACAGCCTGCGGATAGAGATGTATAAGAAGATCTCGCATATAACGTCGCCAGAGGATCTTGACGACGTGGCGGACGAGCTGATGGACCGCTTTGGAGAGTTCCCCGTGCTCGTCGACAATCTGATACACATTTCCCTGCTGCGCGCGCTCGGCGTAAAGCTCGGCGTCGAGAGGATAGACCAGCGCGACGGAAAGATCGTGCTCACGCCGTACGCGTTCGACGCGGAAAAATGGGTGATCGTCACGTCCGGCTCCGGCGGGCGGCTGATGATCTCTCCCGGCAAAACGCCGACGCTCACGTTCCGCATCAAGCAGAAGGAAAACGCACTGCATACGCTTTGCAGGATACTTTCGTATAAAGAATAGCAAGGTGTTGCTGCGGGAACCCCACCGCTGTTCGCGGATGGAAACCCCGGCTCCCACAAGTCGCATAACGACTTGAGGGGGCCGCGCGCCTACCTGTAGGGGTCGGCGCCCTCGACGACCCATCGTTTCCCCGTATGGCGGGAGCTTGCTCCAGCCGCAAGAAGACGATATATTTTGCTGTCGCAAAATTCGATATGTTTTGCTTGTCGCAAAACTCGAGATGCGCGCCGCCCTGCGTCGCGCTCGATATGGCTTCGCCGAGAAAGACCGTAGGGGTCGGCGCCTTCGACG
>JAFZRM010000162.1 GCA_017619885.1 Clostridia bacterium
CCCCCGTAGGGAGGGGGCTTGCTCCCGCCGTCGAAAAAGCCCCAAATGACGTTTGAGGGGAGGCGGGGGTTTGGGGGCGGTAGAGGGGGGCGGGGAGTCCCCAAACGCGCCGCAGGCGCACCGAACGTCGCACGGCGACACCATGATCCTACACCCGGCAATGTGCCGTCGGCGTATCCGCTGCTCCGGGATCACACGGGTCCGCGGAAGCCTTTTCCGATTATATCGCTTGTAGACGAGATGACGACGAACGCACCGGGGTCCATTTCTTTTATATGGTTACGCATCGCGACCGCCTGCGTACGTGTCATGACCGCCATTATGACGGTCTTTTCTTCTCCCGTATATGAGCCTTTGCCCTCCCACAGCGTGGCGCCCTTATGGAGGTTCTCGTTGATATATCTGCAGACGAGATCGGGCTTGGTCGTCACTATGAAGAAGTATTTGCTTATATTGATATTTTCGATCACGACGTCGACGACGAGCGCTTTTATCAGCAGACCGACGAGGGAATACATACCGGTTTTTACGCCGTTTACGAAAAAACCGGCCGCGACTATCGCCGCGTCTACGAAGAACAGCGATATTCCGATATTCATCGAGGTATATTTCTTCAGCACCATCGCGATTATATCCGTGCCGCCCGTGGTGCCGCCGAGATTGAATACGACCGCGGAGCCCACCGCGGGAAGCGCGACCGCGAACACGAGTTCAAGCATCGGATCGTCTGTCAGCGGCGCCGTCATCGGGAACAGCAATTCGAGCCCTTCGAGCGCAAGCGACAGGATCAGACTGCAGTACACCGTCTTTACGCTGAATCCGCGTCCGAAGATGAAGAATCCCGCGATTATCAGCGCGATATTGATGATGAGCATCGCCGTGGCGGGACTTATCACGCTCTGTACCTTTCCGAGTATCATCGAGATGCCGCTGACTCCGCCCATTACGAAGTTGTTCGGAAATTTGAAAAAGTAGATACCGCACGCCATGACGAGCGTCGCCGCCGTCATGATCAGATATTCGGCTATCGTTCTTTTAACGTTCGTTTTCTTTTCCATAAAAGTCTCCTCCGTTGAGTCCGCATAGATTATAGCCTCAAATTTTGTCGGAATCAACGCTAAAACGCGAACAATAGTATAATTTTAAATCCGCCCGGCAAATAATCCCGTCAGTAAAATATACGGAGGGAAAATGAGATCTCTATGCGACAGATGCGCCGCGGCGGAAAAGCTTCTGCGGCGCGCGGATGATCCGTATATCCGCGACGGCATGTATTATATCCTGCCGAGACTGAAAGACGCGCGGTCCGCGCTCCGCGGCGGCGATCCGGCGTTCTGCGACGGTCTCTGCCGGCGTCTGCGGCTCGGCGGATACGCGGCGGACTACGACGGCCTGCGTTCTTTTTTGAACGGCGTCCGCGCCGACGACGATGACGTCCGCCGCCTGCGGTATTATCTCATACTGATATACGGCGAACTTTTATGCTCCGGCGAGCGCGTGCTCGACCGTATGCGCGCGGCGGAGGAGCTCGATTTCGAGGGGCTGATCCTCGACTGTTCGCCGCTCGAGGCGCGTCTGCTGCTTTTCTCCGCGTACCGGATCAGTGATCCGGCGACGAGGGCGCTCTACCGCCGCGAGCTGCGCCGTCAGGCGAAGAAGAAGCGCACGGACCCCGTGTCGTATCTCGACTCCGTGCCGGAGCACCGGCTGACGTCCGCGCTGTTTTCACGCCGCGCGCCCGCACGCCTTCACGCGGCGCTTCTCGCCGCTGTCACGGCCGCTCTTTTCTGCGCCGTGTACGCCGTCTGCGGCGCCCCGGTCGCGGTGATCGCGCTGATACCGCTTTACGCGCTCGCTTCGTATACATGCGCGCGGATCTTTTCCCGGATCACGCCTCCGCACGTCTGCCCGAGAGTCGTAAAGGACGCGGAGCTGCCGCCGTGTCTTATCGTCCGCACCGCGCTGCTCGACTCGCACGCGGCTGAGCTTGCGAAAAGTCTGCTGAGCCTTTACCATACCGAAAAAAGCCCCGGCGGGCTCTATTTCGGACTTCTCGCCGATCTGCCAGACAGCGACAGACCGGGCGGAGAATTCGACGACGGCGCGATCAAAGCCGCAGAGGCAGTGATAGACGAATTGAACGAAAAATACGGCGGCGTGTTTTTTCTTTTTTACCGCCGCCGCAGATATTCGTTTTCGGAGGACGCGTATATCGCGCCGGAGCGCAAGCGCGGCGCCGTGTGCGAGCTTGTAAGACAGCTGAAGACCGGCTCGTCTTCGCTTATCATCCGCGGCGACGCGTCGAAGCTTGCAGGCGTACCGTATATAATAACTCTTGATTCCGATACCCTGCCGTATCCCGGCTGCTCGGTCGATCTGATCCGCTGCGCGGCGCATCCCGCCAACCGCCCCTTGATCGATCATGACCGCCGCGTCGTCGTATCCGGTCACGGCATCCTTCAGCCGCGCATAGGCGCGAAGCTGTGCGGCGACGGCTGCACGCCTTTCTCGCGCGCCGTCTCCGCCGATTCAGGGCTGCAGGCGTATCACGGCGCGGACTTCGACGTTATCGGCGCCGTATACGGCCGCGGATCGTTCTGCGGCAAGGGGCTCGTCGACGTTTCGGCGTTTTACGAATGCTGTGTCGACGTGTTCCCCGACGGCGTGCTGCTCTCTCACGACGCGATCGAGGGATGCCGCTGCCGCTGCGGAGCCGTCACCGACGTCGTCCTGTACGAGGACACGCCGAAAAACGCGCTCTCGTATTTCAGCCGGCTCGGACGCTGGGTGCGCGGCGACGTCCAGGCGCTGTCGCTGACCGGTAAATACTTGCGCCGCGGCGACGGGAAAGCGCCGAACGGTCTGCGCGCGGCCGACCGCTTCTTTTTGATCAACAGCGTGATCAACGCCTTATGCGCGCCGTGCGCCGTGCTGTGCATGATCGCCGGACTTCTGACCGGGACTCTGCCCGCCGCCTGCGCGGTCGGTCTGTCGTATATCACCGTACCGCTCGCCGTGTCAGCCTTACGCCAGCTCGGTTGCCGCGAGGCTCTGTCCGCCGTGCTCTGCTACGCGTTCATGCGGGTATCGTTCATATTCCGCGAAGCCTCGGTCACGGTCGCGGCGGTCTTTCGCGCGCTTTCGCGTCTTATCACGCGCAAGCGGACGCTTCAGTGGACGACGGCTTCCGCCGCCGACGCGCGCCGTCACGGCGCGGGCGCGTTCGTCTCTGCGTTTTTGCCGTCCGCCGTTTTCGGCGCGGCTCTGTCGGTGCTCTCCGCCGGAGCGTGCATAGCTGCAGGGTCTTTGCTCGCCGCTTCTCCGCTGATCGCGCTCCTGTCCTCAAAGGTTAAGGAAAAGCAGGCGCCGCGCGTCGCCGGAAAGAGCCTGTTGCTTACCGCGGTCGCCGATCACATGAAATACTTCGACGACCTCGTGAACGCCGAGCACGGTTATTTGCCGCCCGATAACTATCAGGTCTTCGCCGGCGTCGGCGCGGCGCCGCGCACGTCGCCTACGGACGTCGGGCTTTATCTTTTGTCTGTCGTCGCCTCGGCCGATCTCGGACTTTACGGCGCGGAGACGGTATACGACCGGATCGCACCGACGCTGAAGGCGCTTGCCGGTCTCGGCAAAAAGAACGGTCTGCTTTATAACTGGTACGACACGCACACCGGCGCGCCGCTGACCGACGCGGTCTCTACCGTCGACTGCGGCAATTATCTCGCGTCGCTGATCACGCTTCGCGCGGCGCTTCACGAATACGAACCGAAGGACGGCCGGATCGCGGATCTGTATGATATACTCGAAACTCTTATCGGGCAATGCGATCTTTCGCCGCTGTACGACGGGCGCTCCGGCAGGTTCAGGATAACGGATACGGCTGACGCAAAATACGATCTGTACTGCTCGGAGATGCACACGACGGACATCCTTTCGGTCGCGCTCGGGTTTGCGCCTTCGTCTCACATGGGCGCGCTGCTGCGCCCGATCGTCTCCGACGGCGAGCGTAGGGGGCTCGGCAGCTGGTCCGGCTCCGCGTTCGAGTACTTCATGCCGGCGCTGTTTTTGCCGTCGCCGCCGGGCTCCGCCGCCGCGCGAGCGCGCGCTTTCGCCGCTTACCGCCAGTTCAGGCGCGGCGGCACGGTCCGCGGTCGCCGCGTGTACGGTACGAGCGAATCGTGTTATTTCGCGTTCGACGCCGACACCGTCTATCAGTATAAGGCGCACGGCGACAACGGCCTTTCGCTGTGCCCCGACACGGACGAGCTCGTTATCAGCCCTTATTCGTCGTTTCTGATGCTCGGCTTCAGCCGCCGCGCGCTGCCGAACCTCAAAGCGCTGAAAGACTGCGGAGTATACGGAAAATACGGTTTTTACGAGGCGCTCGATCTCACGCGGCGCCGCGTTGGACGCGGGTACGCCGTGATAAAATGCTTCATGGCGCATCATATCGGGATGAGCGTCGTCGCTGCGGCGAACGCTCTGACGGGCGGATCATTCGTCAGACGGTTCTGCTCGGACGAGCGGATCGCGGCGATCATACCGCTGCTGTGCGAACGCTTCCCGCACGACAGACCGTACAAAAAGCGGAAATACAAGCCCTCGTACGACGGCGGTGAAGCGGTCCCGGCGACGCGGACGTGCGCCGTTCTGACGAACACCGTCTGCACCGCTGTCGCCGACGGATACGGCGCAGGGCTTTATTACAAAGGCGACTGCGTCTGCGACGAATCGTCTCCGTCGCCGCTGTCGCTTGTCTGCGGCGGGGTCGACCTCGTCCGTCATCCCGTTTCTTTCGGCGACGGCTCCGTCGCTTTCCGCGCGGGCGGCGTAACCGCCGCTTTGTCCGTCTGCCGAAGTACCTGCGCTTTCGTGCTCGACGCCGAATGCGGGGGAGAAGAATGCACGCTGAGCTTCGATCCCGTCCTGACGGACAGGCGCGTTTACAACGCGCACCGCGCGTACTCTTCGCTGTTCGTCACGTCGCAGCGTACGGGCGACGTGATCCGCTTCAGGCACCGTGGCAAAGGCGGCTTCTGCATAAGCGTCGCTGCGTTCTGCAAAGGAATCCTGCCGCTTCAGGCGGGCACGCGCGCGGATCTGCCGTTTTACGGCGAAAAACAGACCGTTTACGGCGCCTGCGTGTTCCCGCGGCTGACCGCATCGGCGTGCGCCGCCGCCGTCCGCTTCGTGATCGGCGCGGGGCCCGATTTCAAATCGTCCGACGCCGCGCTGTTTTCCGCCGCGGACTGCCGGATCCTGCCCCGCCCGGATCTTCCGCCGGTCGACGGGGCGCTGCTCGACCGCGTCCTGTCCTGCGTCATGCGCCCGGCGCCGAAGCCGGCGGGCGGCCGCGGGGATGAAGGGATCTTATCCGTGCTTTACCGTTACGGCATATCGGGCGATCGGCCCATCGTACTCGCCGACGGGCGCGGCGACGGCGGTCAGGCGCGTCTGCGCTCGCTTTTCCCGCGCATCGCGTCGGTTGTTGTGCGCCTGCTCGTCTCCGGGATCGCCGCCGACACGGTGCTTTTATACGACGGCGATGACGGATACTGCAACGCCAAACGAACGGAGCTGCAGCGGCTCGCCGGCGCCTGCGGTCTTTCCGCGCTGATCGGCTCGCGCGTGTTCATCGTGAACGGCGAGGACGGCGCGGGCGAGGTCTTGTCGGACGTCTGCGTCTGCCGCATCCGATCGGCGTCCGATATTTCGGCGCCCGGGACGCCTCCGCCTTATCCGCCGCCCGTCGCGGCCGAGGCTCCGGCGGCGCCGGTGTTCGGCGGAGGATTTGTAAGGCTCACACCCCGGTGCACGTTTTCGCCGATGAGTTATATCTACGCGAACCCGTCGTTCGGCGCGCTCGTCACGGACCGCGACGGCGGCTTCTGCTGGTTCGGCAACAGCCGCATGTACGCTCTGACCGGGCACGCGACGGTGCCGGGGTACGGCGGAGAGACGCTTTATTTCGAGCACGACGGCGTCGTCACGGAGCTTTATTCGCAGTGCCGGCAGTGCCGCTTTTACGCAGGCCGCGCCGAGTGGCGCGGAGTCTCCGGCTCCGTGCCGTACGTGCTGAGCGTCGCGGTAGACGACAAAATGCCGTACAAGACCGTCAAATTCAGCGCCGCCTGCGGCGGAGTGCTCCGGCTGTGCTGCATCCCCGTGCTCGGCGAGCGGCGGATAAACGGCTCCCTGCGCTTTTCGCAGACAGGCGCGTTCTCGTACGTCAGCCGCGCTTACGGATCCGGTCTGCCGTCGCTTTTCGTCCACTGCGAGGGCGGCGTGTCATCATACGACGGCCGCACGCTTCAAGTCTGCGCACAGCACGGCAGAAAGACCGTTTTCACAGTCGGCGCCGCATTCTCGCATACAGCCGCGTCGTTCGCGGCGAAGAACGCCGCCGGCGCCTCCGCAAGATACGCCGCGCGCGTCGCACGGTATCTTTCGCCGTTCACGCTTCACGGAGCCGACCCCGGTATCGACGCGTTCTTCAACGTCCACGCGCGTTACGCCGCGCTGTTCTGCCGTCAGTTCGCGCGGTGCGGTTTTTCTCAGAACGGCGGAGCGTACGGCTTCCGCGATCAGCTGCAGGACTGCCTCTGCACCGTATACGGCGCGCCGGAGCTCGCCCGGGCTCATATCCTGCGCTGCGCCGCTCATCAGTACGAGGAGGGCGACGTGATGCACTGGTTCCACCCGCTGACGGAGCGCGGCGTGCGCACACGATGCTCCGACGATATGCTCTGGCTGCCTTACGCCGTGTCCGAATACGTGCGTATCACCGGCGACCGCGGCATACTCGGCGTAAAGGTTCGTTATATCTGCTCGCCGCCGCTTGACGGCGAGACCGACAGATACGAAAAAGCCGTACCGTCAGACGCGCGGGGAACCGTGCTCGAGCACTGCGAGAGGGCGCTTTCACGCCTCGGATACGGCGAACACGGCCTGTGCCTGACGCGCGGCGGCGACTGGAACGACGGCATGAACGGGGCGGGCGCCGCCGGCAGGGGAGAATCGGTGTGGCTTTCGCTTTTCGCCGCCGCGGTGATGCGGCGGATGAGCGGCCTCTGCGGCGATCCCGGTTATGAGAGGGCCGCCGACGCGCTGATAAAGGCGGTTGAGGATCACGGTTTCGACGGCGTCCACTATATCCGCGGATATCTCGACGACGGCTCGCCGTACGGGAAGACCGGCGACGAATCCTGTGAGATCGACGTTCTGCCGCAGGCGTTTGCGGCGATGCTCGGGCTCGACAGAGCGCGCGTCGCGTCGGCGCTCGACGACGTATGGCGGAAGCTTTACGAGCCGAAGAGCGGCGTTTTCCGGCTGCTGTCGCCGCCGTTCGACGGTCAGAAGGGGATCGGCTATATCGCCTCATACCCGCCGGGGATCCGCGAGAACGGCGGGCAGTACACTCACGGCGCGGTGTGGGGCGCGGCGGGCTTTTTCGCCGCCGGGATGAGCGGCAGGGGCTTTTCGGTCCTGCGCTCGCTTTGCCCGGCGAATATCTGCCGCACCGCCGGAGGCTTCATAAAATACGGCCGCGAGCCGTACGCGCTGTGCGGCGACGTATACGACGCGCCGGGGCTCGAGGGCGCGGGCGGCTGGAGCTTCTACACCGGCGCCGCCGGCTGGTATTTCAACACCGTGCTCACGGGTCTTCTCGGTTACCGCGAGCACGACGGAGGCTTTGAGATCGCGCCAGCTTTCTGCTCCGGCTTCAGCCGCTTCACGCTGACCGTGAAGCGTCACGGCACGGAATACGTGATAAACGCCGAGAACGCCGCGAAGCCGGCGACGCTCGACGGCGTATTCACGGACGCGGACTTTTTCGCCTTCGACGGCGGCAAACACACACTTGACATCGGGTGCAAAAAATGATACAATAAGAAAAAAAACCACGGAGGGTCCGTTATGTACGAGGGATACGAGCCGAGATTTTACGTCAGCTGCGGCGCCGCCGACAATGCGTATTATTTCACCGGAAACGGCAATTACGAAAACGCAAAACGCATAAGCGACGCCGAAGCGGTCATACCGTGCGGCGCGACGGTGAAGGTCGAATACAACGACCTGCCCGGCGGCTGCGTGCGTCAGCGCACCGTGCTGAAAAACACGACGGGAGCGCCTTTGACGGTCGAGCTGCTCGGTGCGTCTTTCACCGCCGGGATCGGCAGGACCGGGAGCCGTCCGTGGAAAAAGCACAGGTTCGTGATCCACTACGCGCACAGCGGCTGGTGCGGCGAGGCGCAGTGGCGCCACGTTTTCGCCGAGGACGCCGGGCTTTACCGCACGTACAATCACGGAAGCCAGACGTCGTTCCGCATAGCCTCGCAGAGCAGCTGGAGCACCTGCCGTTTCGAGCCCGTCGTGATGGTCGAGGACACGGAGCAAAATGAAACGTATTTCGCGCAGATCGAGGCCGGTCACGGCTGGACGGTAAACGTCGGCATCCGCGGCTACCGCGACGATATAGAACTGTGCATCCTGACGACGGACTGCTCGGAGCGAAACGACGGCTGGCACGTAAAACTTCAGCCCGGCGAGTCGGCCGAGAGCTGTTACAGCACGGTCGGGCGAGTCGAAGGCGGCTTCGAGGCCGCCGCGGCGGCGCTTACCGAAGCGCGGCGCGCGTCATATCTTACGCGATTTGAGTGCGGCGTGCCGCCTCTGTGCTTCAACGATTATATGAACTGCCTGTGGGCGCTGCCGACGCGCGACAAAACGATGCCGCTCGTCGAGGCGGCGGCGAAGATCGGCTGTGAATACTACGTTATCGACGCCGGCTGGTACGGCGTCTGCCGCGACGAGGAGCGCGATCTCGGGATGTGGGCGGTCGACGATTCCGTCTTCGGTCCGCGCGGTCTGCAGGGCATTTTCGACGATATTTACGCGCACGGCATGAAGCCGGGCATCTGGTTCGAGTTCGAGTCAGCCGGGATCGAATCTGCGATCGTGAAGGAGCATCCCGAATATATCCTCTACCGTCACGGCTCGCCGGTCGGAGGGCGGCGCGTGCTGCTCGATTTCCGGCAGAAGGGCGTGCGCGATCATCTTCTGTCGCGCGTGCAGTGTCTGTACGACATGGGCGTGCGGTATATCAAAAACGATTACAACGCGAACACCGGTCCCGGGATCGACCCCGACGGCGCGAGCTCGCTTCATGAGCACAGCCGGGCTTTCGAAGACTTCATCGACGGTCTGCGCCGCCGCTTTCCGGATCTGCTGATCGAAAACTGCGGCTCCGGCGCCATGCGCTCCGACGCCGGCACTCTGTCGCACTTTCATCTGCAGTCCGTCTCCGATCAGGAGGATTATTTCCGCCTGCCGTCGATCGTGTCGGGCAGCGCGGCGTGCTACCCGCCCGAGCGGTGCGGCGTCTGGGCGTATCCGTATCCGGTGAAGATAGATTACCGGGCGTCGTTTGAGCCGAACGGCGCGCACACGGCAAGATTCGCGGACGGAAAAGTCACCGTCTATACGGCGGTGACCGGTCTTATGGGACTGATGTATCTGTCCGGGCACATTGACTGCGCGGACGAATATAATATGGGGCTTCTGTGCGAGGCGGCGCGGCTTTACAAGAAATACAGATCGTGCACCGCCGCCGCGGCGCCGGTTTATCCGACCGGGACGTTCGACCTCGACAGCGAGGGCGTCGAAACGTTCGGTCTGCTCGACAAAAGCACGTCGACTCTCATGCTCGCCGTCTGGAACAATTCGGCTGACTCTGCCGGGACCGATATAGATCTATGCCGGTACGCGCCGGGCGGCGCCGTCGCCGAGATCTTCCCGAAGACCGAGGGTTACGGTGCCGGGATCAAAGACGGCGCGCTGCGCGTGAGACTGCCCGAGGGCAGATCGGCGCTTTACACCGTGATAAAATACTGAGCTCAGCCGGTCCGCCGGCCGGGCGGGTTGTCCGGCACTCTGATCCGCAGCTCTATCATCCCGTCGCCGTCGCTGCGCGACTGCTCGACCGGGATGCCCGCGGCTCTGACTATGCCGACGGCCTTGTCTATCGTGTTCAGAAATATACGTATATCCTTAATCACAATCCTGCCGGGGCTCTGCTCCGGCTTTTTCTTTGCCGACAGCCCGTCCGCGTACTGCTCGGTCTGCCTGACGCTCCACGCGCCGCGCGCGGCGAGCGTAAGTATCTTTTTGCGGACCTCGGGATCATCGGCGCGAAGCGCCGCGCGGATATGCCGCTCGGTGAGCGAGCCCTCCGCGACGATGCGGCGCTCCTCGCCGTCGAGCCGCAGCAGTCTGAGTTTGTTCGCCACGTACGACTGGCTGACGCAGAGCATCCCGGCGATCTGCTGCTGTTTCACGCCGTATTTTCTGACGAGCGCCTCCATCGCCTCCGCCTCCTCGAAGATGCCGAGGCTTTTTCTCTGCAGGTTTTCGACGAGCGACAGCTTCGCAGACTCCCGTCTGTCCGCCTCGATTATGATACACGGCACGTACGGCAGATCGAGCATGCGGGCGGCGCGGAGCCGTCTTTCCCCCGCGATAAGCTCGTAAAGACCGCCGAAAGGCGAGTCCTCGTCCGACATCCGCCGCACCGTGATCGGCTGGATCATGCCGTAATTTTTGATGCTCTCCGCGAGAGAGGACAGCCCGTCCGCGTCGAACTGCTTCCGCGGCTGATCGGGATTCGGGCAGATGCGCGACGGGTTTATCATATGTATGCGGCAGCCGTCCTCTCCCCGCCTAAGCTCCGATTCGTAATCCCTCAGCTCCCGCTCATAATCGGCGAGACGCAGGATCTGTTTCTTTTTTTCGCTTTTTCCGAACAATTCCGCGCGCCACCTTTCTTTTTTTCGATTATATCATCCGGCGCCCTATATAAAATGTCATATCGTGTCACGGCCAATTAAAAAAATACCCTTTACAAATGCAAATAATAATGATATAATAATCCGGAAGGAAAAGGTGACGGTCTTATGGATAAAATACGCTACATACTCGATCTGTCGAATCTGACCGCCCCGGATGAGGCGGCGGACGCGCTGCGCCGCCGCGCCGAGGACGCGAGCTCAAAGCTGAAAAAGAGACGCGCGGCAAAAAAAGCCGTGCTGATCGCCGTCGCCGTCATCGCGGTCGCCGCCGCAGTGACCGCCGCAGTGCTGGCCGTTTCGAGGTCGGCGAAAAAACACGGCGAACGGATAATTTTCGGATTTTCATTGCAGGCGCCCGAGGTCTTTTTATATACGGCGGCGCACACGCGCGTCACGGAGTACGGCGAGGTCATAGTAAAAGACGGATTTCTGAAAGGATACGAGAACTTTTTCGGCACTTCCGGCGATGAGATAGCGCCGTCGCTGTACCGCGGCGCGACGAAAATCATACCGGGCAGCTCCGCGGTGCTCTACGGCAGAACTGACGTCTCCGGCCCGGGCTGGCTTCTGGAAGAGCTGCCCGAAGACGTGCAGACGATTATAATAGCCGCGGCAAAGTACGGTACCTTCGACTGTTTTCTGACGGTGGACGTGATTGTTAAGGAGACCGGATCAAACAGGAACGGCCCCGTTTATACGCTGTACTCGCCCGACGGGAAAAAGACAGGGCGCGCGGAATATGACGATAAAACTCACAGATTTTCGCCGCTGACGTTTGATTCGTCATATGACCTGATCCGCTCGGCGCGCGTTTACGAAACGAGATATGAATACGATATGCCGGTAATATACGGCGTATACGGCGCCGATCCGGACACCGCTGTGTTCCGGAAGAACGACAGCGGCGAAACTGACGAGATCAGGCTCGATCTGTGCGGCGGACCGGCGAAAACGATGTACTTTTATCCGTATTATTACGATATCTTACGTTACTCGGAAGGCATGCTCCACGGTTTCCGGGACGTTACGCTCGATACGAAAAATCCTTACTTTGATAACGTGACGCGCAGGATTATAGAAGAGCTCGATCTGCAGTGGTTCATGCCCATGTTCGAATTCTTTGCCGGCGAAGATCAGACGGTATACGTCGGCGACGCGCTCCGTCTCTCCGATACACAGCCGCTGGCAAGCAGCATCGGACCGTGGCTTTCCCGGTACGGCTCGGAGCAGCCGTTTGATTTCGGCTATTATTACTACGCCTGCGAACCGTATTTCAAAGAAGATTTCTGTGATAACGACGTTTTTACCGCGGTGTGCTTCAAGAACGGCGAGATCGAAGACGTAAGGACCGTGACGCTTGACGAGCTGCAGAGCATGCTGCGGGATTCGGGGCGCGAAGCACTGCCCGACGGAATATATACCGCCTCTTATCCGGTTTTAAAGGGCGGGCATTTCGAGGACGGGGAATTCATCTTCCCGTTTTCGCGCGGCCGGCTTTCGTTTTTGCCGGACGGTGTGCCCGGAGAATACTGCACTCTGTTTGACAGACTCGGGCTGAAGGCGCCCAATCCCGAACGCGTGACCGGAACAAAAACGGTCTATGTGGTATACGATTCAAAAAAAGAACCGCAGCCGGAAGTCGAACCTTTTGTTGTTCCATACAACGCCGGCGGTATGACGGTCACGGTTACGGACAGCACGGTCACGACTCTGACCGGGCATAACGGGGCGGAGTACACTCTCACCGCGGTGACCGGTTACCGCGTCGTCGGCAATTACGTATGCGATCTTGACGGGGTGATCATCGGTCTGCGTACAAACAGCGGCTGCATACCGTTCGATCACCGCGGCGCGGGCGCGGACGAGCTTCTTGTCGTCTCCGACGCGGGCGGCGAGGTGCTGTACGTCACGAGCGGCGGGCTCGAACAGGTGAACGGCGTATATCCGTTCGAGACGCTCGACTGCGGCGTAAGCCTCGAGATGGCTCACGCGATCACCGCCGGCTTTCAGTTAGACGACATATTTATCGTTAATTATGAAGAGAAAGACGGCGCGCTGGAAGTCGTTTTCTGGACCCCGAAAGATCTGTATCCGGCGATGCCTTATCCGCTGATACTCGGGGACGGCTCGGCGGTCCGTACCGACTTTTCGTCCGGTGCCCGCCTGCTGACGCAAAAAAACGGCCGCTGCTCGGTAAGCGGCACGGAAGCGTACGCCGCGGGCGACGTAAAAACATACAACGGACGGCTTTGGACAGAACTCTTCGAGTACGACGGAGAAACGAAAACGCTTCATCAGACGGATCCTTTGGATGATTGAGACATGAACAAGATACGCTATATCCTCGACATGACGAATATAAAGCCGGACGGAAGTGTGCGCGCGCGGCTCAGCTCGGTGTTCTTTTCGGCGTCGTCGCGGCAGGCGTCGAAAAAGCGCCGCGTCGCAGCGGCGGTATCAGCCGCGGCGGCGGTCGTGCTGATCGTCGGTGTGATCGCCGCGGTCGGCGCCTACAGGTCTGCGCACCCCGTGCGCAAAGATCCGTTCACGCCGTCGCCCGTGACGAATAGCGGCGGCTCAAACGTCAACGAAAACACGCTCGTGCTCGACTGTCAGATAGAGCCGATGTACTCCGATAACGTGTATTACGAGGAATTCCGGCAGACCGTCAGATACAGCCGCATGCTTTCGGACGGCGTAGCCGCGGTGAACAAGGACGGGATCAAAAAGCTCGCGGAGCGCTACAAGGCGCCGGGGGACGACGCGCTCGACGGCATCGTGATGACGCTTTACGCCGCCTCCGAATACGGCGAGCATATTATCGTCGAAAACGTTCACGAGATCGCCGAGGGGGAGACGGAGCCGCTGAAATATTACAGCGAGGGCTTCGAGCCCGTCATACTCGCCGCGTCGCGGTCCGGCTCGTTCGAATATCTGCTCGTGCTCGACCTCAAACGCAGCTCAGACGGCTACGTCTACACGCGCACGGGACGCGTCGGGCAGTATAAGAACGGGACCTATCAGTTCGACGGCGCCGCGCTGAGAAGCGGTTCCGCCGATCTGTACAAGATCAGGTTCGAGCTCGGCAGTATAGTCATATACGAACGGACCGAGGTCAGCCTCGCCACGGCGTTCATCAACACCGCCTCCGGGTTCAGTTACGGGGTCGCGGGCGACCGATTCCTGTCGGGCGATGAAAACGACATGCGCTCCGACATGCAGCCGGCGGGTTTTGCACCCGATGATTTCCCGTACACGTTCTCGGTCTATAACACCGACGCGTCGGTCCTGACATCATCCTCCGCCGTGCCCGGCGCGACGGTATCGCGCAGGGAGATATGCGATATAATAAACGGTTTGTTCCTTCAGTGGTTCGTTCCGCTGCACCGATTTGAATCCGGCGGCGTCTGCACGTATATAGGCGTCGGGATAACCACGCGCGACACGACGCTTTCGTCGATGCTCAGCAGTACTTCATATCCGGTCTACGGCAACGGTAACTTCGTAATTGAAGGCGAACGTGAATCGTATTCCGTCGATCTGTATTATTCGCCGTGGTCGTCCGACCGGCCGTATTTCAACGAAAGCCTGTCGGATTCCGCCGAATACCTGCTCGTCGTGGAAACGACCGGCGATGAAATGCGGATGCAGGCGATGCATTTCAAGGATGCGTGTGCGCTGATCGAGAACAACGGCGGACAGATCCTGCCGGACGGCGAGGCGACTCTGCTCCCCGTCATACGCGAGGAATACATTGCGGGCTTCGAGCCGTTTTCCGTCGACCGGCTGTGCTTCTGCAAAAACGCCGGCACGCTCACCGAGACGCCCTGTCTGTTCGACAGACTCGGCATGTCGGTGAATATCCCGGCGCCTGATCTTGATTTCATGAACTGTCGTGTACAGTATCTTTCCGCGTCGCTCATAGCCTCAAACGGCGGCGAGCTGATACGGCGCAATGAAAACGAATATGATATAAGAAGCGTCACCGGGTACGTGAAAGCCGGCAATTTCACCGTGTCCTGCGACGGATATCTGAACGGCGTGGTCGGCAATAACGTCATGCACTGCAATCTCTGCCCGGCGTTCGAATTCAAGGTGATGACGGACCGGCAGGGGCAGGTGCTGCAGATCTTCCGCGGACTGCCGAAAGAGACCGATCTGACCGGATTCTATACGTCCGATCTGATCGACGGCAAATTGTACGCCGGCGAGATAAAACAGCTTCTGTATTCACAGACTCTCGATCGCGCGGCAAATATCGTTTATACCTCCGTCCCGGATACGGTGTCGGTCGACGTGCTCTTGTCGTCGCAGACCGGGTACGGGCTGTTCACTTATTACGGATATCTGTACTGCGACGATTACGGCGACACGTATCTTGTAAGCGACGCCGGCACGGTCGTCAGCGTGTCCGACAGCGCCAAAAAACGGTACGCATTCAACATAACGATATCAAAAAACAACGAGGGCGTTTACTATGAGTAAAGATGTGAAGATGAACAAGGAAGAGGTCTCCGCGTCGCTCGACAGATACACGGAGGACGCATACAAGCTGGCGTTCATCCTCACCCTCTCCGAGGAAGGGGCCGTATCCGTCATGGAGGACGCCGTGGAGGAGATGACCGTCAAGGGCGGCTGGGGCGGCGCGGACGAGAAAACGTCGTTTTTCGCCCTCATCTGCAAACACGCGAAAAAATGCCGGATCCCGCCGATGACGGCGGAGGAGCTGACTGAAAAATACGGAAAAAAGAGCGACGATTTTTACGCTCTGATCGCACAGCCGAAGGCCGAGCGCGCCCGTCTTCACATGATCTGTTACGAGGACATGAGCGAAGAGGACGCGGCGAAGGCTGCGGGAAAATGACGCCGGGGGGATACTGTGAATAAAGTAAGGTACATACTCGATCTCAACAACGTACTGCCGTCGCCGGCGGTGCGCGGACAGGTGCACGCGCAGGTCGCAAAAGTGATCGCCGCGGCGGAAGAGTCGAAGAAGCCGAAAAAGGCGAAGAAGGCGAAGAATAAAAAGCCGAATGATCCGAAGAGCAAGCGCCGGGTCCTTACCGTTATAGCGGTCATCGCGGCGGCCGCGGCCGTCGGCGCGGTCGTTTTCGCCGTCGTGCGGCGTATTCGCGAGACGCCTCGGCACAGCGGAGACGACAGCAGCACAACAACGTCGGCAGAAAACGGAACGACAAGCGCGACAGCGCCCGGCACCGAGGCCGATCCGGTGCGTCTCGACGCATATCCCGTCACGCCGCTTTACGCCGGAGATAAGGATTATTCCGACCTGCTCGCGGCGATCAAATACACGCTCCTCGGCTCCGACGGTATCGTTCTGATGAACGAAGCGGGAAAGGACAGACTCGCACTCGGTTACGCGGACGATACGAACGCCTCCGTGAGCCGGATCGTCCGGGGCATCTACGCGGCGTCCGATTACGGAGACTGTCTGATCGAAAGCTACGAAGGGCTCGTCTCAACGACGGGCGACAGGAAGATCCTGCTCGACTATCAGAAGGGCTTCGATCCGGTGATCGTCGCCGCAAAGAGATCGGGCACGTTCGAATACCTGATAGTGGTCGACGTGGACAGAGAGGCGGACGGCAACTTCTCGACCCACTTCAGCAGCAAGGCCGGCAGATTCATCGACGGGGTTTACATGTTCTATCCCGACGTGCTCGAGCACGAGAACGCCTTCATTTATAAGATCAGATTCGAGTGCGGTCACCCGGTCATTTATGATAAAGCGCAGATGTATCTCGGCAATACCGTGAAATATAAAGAAGACCGGATCGCGATCCGGGAGTCCGACTTTTTTTCGGCGTCGGAAAACGATATGCGCGCGGTCGTCAATTACAGCGAAGTACTGCCGCAGCAGTGTCCGTATACGTTCGCGCTGCCCGGCACGTATGACGGCCTCGACTTGCCGGAGAACACCGTCGATCCCGGCATAACGACACAGGTAAGCCGCTCGGAGATATGTCAGATAATAAACAATAGCAGTTCTGCGCAGTGGTTCATCCCGCTCGACGCGTACACGGAGGACGGGATAAGATATCTGATCGGCATAAGGATCGATTACTCGGAAGGCAACTACTGGTCTCCGGAGACCGGCGACGTTGTCAGGCGTGAATTCATCACCAACACGGGCGGCAAAGTCAAGTTGTATTATTCGCCGTCGACGTCGGACAGACCGTATCTGTGCGATGACTTTTCAAAAGCGGTCAGGATGATCGACACGTATACGGTCAAAGACGGGACAGTCCTCCCCGGCAAGCAGACGAGTCTGTCTTCGACGTTTAAGGCGATGCAGGAACGCATCGGCGCCACGCCCGGGCCGAAGTACACGGGCACCATGCCGGTGTTCAAGACAGCAGACCGCACGGGGCTGACGGCGTTTGCGGCCGAGCTGCTGCAGCAATGCAAGGACCCCGGCGTCAGCGGGAAAACAGGTCTGTTCGAACAGCTCGGACTCACCGTCGCCGCACCTGTGACAACGGGTACGGAAGACAAGCCACTTTCAGATCTGTCATCGCCGGACATAATCATCGCCTTTTCTGGCGATTATATCCTGTCGTCGGTCGAGATGAACGTTTACTCGGTGACCCAGACCATAGTGGACGGCGACGGAGCCACAGCATACGTGTACGGCGTCAGAGGCTACGTGATCCGCGCGGGTCAGAGCGTCACGGAAGGTCTGACCTTCACGTACGACGGGTACCTGAACGGTATTTACTGGAACGGCGGCAGAGTGCGCGGCAGCTGCACCGCGGGCGACGGCTTCAGAATAATAGCGGATTCCGACGGGAACGCGCTGCGCGTGATCGATTCCTCGTTTGAATACGCAAAATAACGCGGAGGTTGTCATGGAAACTGAAAAAATATCGGAATACGTGGAAAAATACATGGACGACGCGTATAAATTCGCGTTCATCGTGACGCTGTCCGACGCCGGTGCCGCGTCGGCGCTCAAAGGCGCGGTCGGCGAGATGACGGAAAAAGAGCTCTGGGACAGCCGCGACGTCAGAAAAGAGCTTTACACACTGCTTTATAAACACGCCGTGAACTGCGGCGCGGAGCCTATGACGGCCGCCGAGATAAGCGAGAAATACGGGAGAAAGAGCGACGATTTCTATTCATTCATCGCTCTGCCGGCGGAAGAGCGCGCGACGTGTCATCTGACGGTATACGAGGACATGAGCGAGGAAGACGCGGCGAAGGTCATCGGGAAATGAGCCGGATACAGATCGTACTGACGGTTATCGGCGCGGGATTCGCCGCGGTCAATTACGTCATCTACTGGGCGGCGGGGCGCGCGAACTCGCTGCCCGTCGCGCCGCTCGTGCTGTGCTGCGTTTTTCTGCCGCTGCTGTTCTGCCTGATCTTCGGTCAGGTTGCGGCGGAGAAATTCCCGCGCGTGTACGAGACGCTGAAATGGATCTATATAAGCATCGGACTGCTGTACACGGTCTCATTTATAGTTTTCTCGGTCTTCGTCACATCCGTGCCGTATGACGGCGGAGAGGGAGCCGACGTTTATATCGTTTTCGGCTGCAAGACGAACGGATATACGCCGACGTACGCGCTGCAGCGCAGACTCGACCACGCATACGGGCTGCTGACCGCGGACCCGAACGCCGTCGCCGTGCTGTCCGGCGGTCAGGGCGCGGACGAAACGGTGTCCGAAGCGGAGTCGATGCGCGCGTATCTCACCGCACGCGGAATTGACGGAGACAGACTGATCGTCGAGGACAGATCGACCTCGACCGTCGAGAATATAAGATACTCGGTAAAACTGCTCGAAGAGCGCGGTCTCGGCGGAAAAAAGCTCTGCGCGGTCTCGAACGACTTCCATGTGAAGCGGATACTGCTGCATGCGAAATATCTGGGCGTAGAGCTGACGGCGTCGCCGGCGAAAACGGATTCGCCGGGGAAGCTTTGGCAGAACCTTATCCGCGAATATATGGTCTGGGTAAGACGCCTCGTCACCGGATCGTGGGAGTGAAAAAACGCACCGCAGGGAGAGACTATATAAAGAAGAAACAAACCCACTGTGACACCTTTCAATTATAGAAAGTGTCATAGTGGGTTATCCTGTTTCAGCTCGTCTTAACCCTTCCGATACAGGAATGGATTATAATTCAGCTAAATTGCTCGCTTACGTTCGCAGCTAAATTGAAACCTGTCGGTTTCAGCTAAATTAAATTCGCCTCTTTCAGCTCGCGTCAGCGAATTTAGCTTGCGAAGCAAATTTAGCTGACCGAAGGTCAATTTAGCTCG
>JAFZRM010000163.1 GCA_017619885.1 Clostridia bacterium
AACAGCATTCCCGCCGATCCGAGCGTTCGCAACTTCTCGTTTACCGTGATCGACGGCAAGGCGTATTACCGCGTCAACAGCCGGATGAATCCGGTCGACGTTTCAGTTACCGCCGAGAACCGCATCAAAGGGATGATACGACTGCGCGACTGCGTGAGACAGCTCATCGAGTATCAGATGGAAGACTATCCCGACGAGATGATCGAAGCAAAGCAAAAGGAACTGAACGACGTCTACGACGAATTCGTAAAGAAGTACGGGATCATCAATTCCCGCGCGAACAACACCGCTTTCAATCAGGACAGCTCGTACTTTTTGCTTACCTCTCTCGAACGGCTCGACGATGAGGGGAACTATGTCGGCAAAGCGGATATGTTCTCAAAGCGAACGATCCGTCAGAAGGTCGTCGTCACGAGCGTCGATACCGCGTCCGAAGCGCTTGCTCTATCACTGGCTGAAAAGACGAAGGTGGATATGCCGTATATGTGCGAGCTGACCGGCAAGACGGAGGACGAGATCGCGGAGGAGCTGCGCGGCGTCATCTTTCTTAACCCGCTTAACCGGGGCGATAACGATGAGGAACGACCGAAGTATCTTCCCGCGGACGAATACCTCTCCGGCAACATCCGCGAGAAGCTCGAATGGGCAAAGAAAAGCGCCGAGCTTTATCCCGCCGATTACACTGTCAACGTACAGGCGCTTGAACAGGTCATGCCGAAGGACCTTTCGGCAAGCGAGATCTCGGTGCGGCTCGGCTCGACGTGGCTCCCCGTCGAGGATCTGAACGACGTGATGTGGGAGCTGTTCGGAACGGCGTACTGGATGCGAAGAAACATCACCGTTCACTTCGCCGCATTCACCGGCGATTGGAGCATCGAGGGCAAATCCTACGACAGAGGAAACGTCAAGGTGTATAACACCTACGGCACGAGCCGCAAGAACGGTTATCAGATACTCGAAGATACGCTCAATCTGCGCGACGTCCGCGTATTCGATTACGTCGAGGACGAAAACGGCAGAAAGACCGCCGTGCTCAACAAGAAGGAGACCGCGATCGCGCAGGGAAAGCAGCAGCTCATAAAGGAAGCGTTTGCCGAGTGGATCTGGAAGGACCCGGACAGGCGCGCGAGACTTACAAAGCTGTATAACGAGCGTTTCAACTCCACCCGTCCGCGCGAATACGACGGAAGCCACCTCAATTTTGCGGGTATAAATCCGGAGATCAAGCTTCGACCGCATCAGGTCAACGCCATCGCTCACATCCTCTACGGCGGCAACACGCTTCTCGCGCACGTCGTCGGAGCCGGAAAGACGTATGAAATGGTCGCGGCGGCGCAGGAAAGTAAGCGGCTCGGTCTTTGCAGAAAGAGTCTTTTCGTCGTCCCGAACCATCTGACTGAACAATGGGCGTCGGAGTATCTTCAGCTCTATCCGAGTGCGAATATCCTCGTCGCAACGAAGAAAGACTTTGAGACGAAGAACCGAAAGAAGTTTTGCGCTCGTATCGCGACCGGCGACTACGACGCGATCATTATCGGTCACAGCCAGTTTGAAAAGATACCGATGTCAGCCGAACGGCAGATAGCGATGCTCGAACAGCAGGAGCGTGAGATAATGCAGGGCATCGACGAGCTGAAAAGAAACCGCGGCGAACGCTTCTCGATCAAGCAGATGGAGAAAGCGCGAAAGGCGATACGCCAAAAGCTCGAAAAGCTGAACGATCAGTCCAGAAAGGACGACGTCGTGACCTTCGAGGAGCTCGGCGTGGATCGGCTGTTCATCGACGAGGCGCATTACTATAAGAACCTCGCCGCGTACACGAAAATGAGGAACGTCGGCGGTATAAGTCAGGTCGAAGCGATGAAGTCGAGCGATCTTTATATGAAGTGCAGATACCTCGACGAGCTGACGGGCGGGCGAGGCGTAGTCTTTGCGACAGGTACGCCGATCTCGAACAGTATGGTCGAGATGTACACGATGCAGAAGTATCTCCAGTACAGTACACTCGCGAGAAATGATCTCGTTCATTTCGACAGTTGGGCTTCCACCTTCGGCGAGACGGTCACGGCTATCGAACTTGCGCCGGAAGGCAACGGCTACAGAGCCAAAACGCGTTTTGCGAAGTTCTACAACCTTCCCGAGCTTATGGCGATGTTCAAAGAGGTCGCGGACGTGCAGACTGCGGATATGCTCGATCTTCCCGTGCCGAAGGCAAACTACCACAATATCGCTCTGAAACCGTCCGAGCATCAGAAGAAGATGGTCGAGGGTCTTTCCGAGCGCGCCGAGAAGGTGCGAAGCAAGATGGTCAGCTCAAGCGAGGATAATATGCTCTGCATAACGAACGACGGGCGCAAGCTCGCGCTCGATCAGCGGCTTCTTAACGATATGCTCCCGGACAGCGAGACCGGAAAGGTGTCTGCCTGCGCGGATAACGTCTACGAGATATGGGAGCGGACTGCTGAGCAGCGTTCGACTCAGTTGGTATTCTGCGATCTGTCCACCCCTAAGGGCGACGGCTCCTTCAACGTGTATGACGATTTGAAATCGAAACTCATAGCAAAGGGTATCCCTGAAGCGGAGATAGCCTTCGTCCACTCGGCTGAAACGGAAGCGAAGAAGAAGGAACTGTTCGGTAAAGTGAAAAGCGGTCAGATCAGAGTCCTCATAGGATCAACTCAGAAGATGGGAGCCGGCACTAACGTGCAAAAGAAACTGATTGCGCTCCACCATCTCGATTGTCCGTGGCGACCGGCTGATCTGCAGCAGCGCGAAGGGCGTATCATCCGACAGGGCAACGAAAATCCCGAGGTCGAGATATACACCTACGTCACCGAAAATACCTTCGACAGCTATCTGTATCAGCTCGTTGAGAGCAAGCAGAAGTTCATCGGGCAGATAATGACGAGCAAATCGCCTGTGCGCTCCGCCGAGGACGTGGACGAACAGGCGCTTTCCTATGCCGAGATCAAAGCTCTCTGTACCGGCAATCCGTATATAAAGGAAAAGATGGATCTCGACATTGACGTCGCCCGCTTGAAGCTGCTGAAAGCGAATCACCTGTCCCAACACTACGCGCTGGAAGACAAGATACTCAAGGAGATACCGCAGAAGATCGCGTCTCTCGAACAGCGCATCGCCGGGTACAAAGCGGACATCGTTCACGCCGAAGAGAACACGCATCCGAACGAGGACGGCTTTTCACCTATGGTAATTCAGGGAGTTGAATACGCCGACAAGAAAGAAGCCGGAACGGAGCTTCTCGCGGTCTGCAAGTCTATGACAAATCCCGAGCCGATAAAGATCGGGTCATATCGCGGATTTGAAATGGAGCTGTTCTTCGACACCTTCAGCAGGGAATACAAGATCACTCTGAAAAGCGAACTGCGGCACACTACGCCGCTCGGGACCGATATTTTCGGAAACATCCTGCGACTCGACAATCTGATCGCTTCGTTTCCCGAGAAGCAGCAGAACTGTGAGAATCAGCTTGAAAACGAGAAGGTACAGCTCGAGACCGCAAAAGCGGAGCTTGACAAGCCCTTCGTTCACGAGGAAGAGCTGAAAACCAAATCCGCCAGACTTGCCGAACTGAACGCGATGCTCGACCTGAACAAGAAGGACAACGAGATCGTAGACGGCGAGCGGGAGGATGAAGAGATCGCCGAGCCGTCGCGCGACGATAAAGCCGCGCGATAAAACAGGCAGCGTCCACAGCGGCGCTGCCTGATACATAAAGGTTGAAT